>JAKFCI010000157.1:0-10866 GCA_036676725.1 Chitinophagaceae bacterium | reverse complement strand
CAGGCCGGTCCTACGGTTGCAACTATTTTGGTTTTATGGTAAGTATGCTCGATACCGGCTACTTTATCCATTTCTTTATGAAAATATTTTCCTACGTTCTTAGACATAACTAATTACTTATTTTAATTTTTTTAGCGCAATGCAATTTTATGAAGCCAATATCTTCACGATCTTCATCCATTCATCATTAATTCCACCTTTCTTTCTACCCACATTTTCCAATGGCAGGTAATTCATCTTGTTATTCAAAATACCTACAAATACATTAAACCTGCCTTCTAACAAACATTCTACGGCATGATAACCCATTCTACTTGCAATTACCCTGTCCAGGCATGAAGGAGAGCCACCCCTTTGAATATGACCAAGAATACAAACCCTTGCTTCCGTTTGGGGTAAGCGTTCTTTCACTTCTTTGGCCACTTCCATAGCACCACCAAATTTTTCTCCTTCGGCAACAACAATAATATTTACAAGTTTTTGCCTTTTTTCTTTTTCCATTAAGGAGTGAATCAGGTCGTCGATATCTGTTTTGCGTTCAGGCACTAAAATATTTTCTGCGCCTGTTGCAATGCCGCTATGCAAAGCAATATAACCTGCATCACGGCCCATCACTTCTATTATAAATAAACGGTCGTGTGCATCAGCTGTATCTCTAATTTTATCAATGGCTTCTACAGCAGTATTCACCGCTGTATCAAAACCAATAGTAAAATCGGTACCGTGAATATCTTTATCAATTGTTCCGGCAATACCAATAACCGGGATGTCGTATTCCTGGCTAAATTCTACAGCACCACGAAAGGAGCCGTCGCCACCAATAACAATCAATCCATCAATGCCACGGGTTTTTAAAACGCCATAAGCTTTCTTTCTTCCTTCGGCAGTTAAAAAATCTTTGCAACGTGCAGTTTTTAAAATAGTACCTCCACGCTGTATGATGTTAGCTACGGAACGACTTTCCATTTTATAAATGTCGTTCTCAATCAATCCCTGGTAACCACGCATGATACCATAAACTTCTAACCCATTATAAATTCCTGTACGTACCACAGCCCTGACAGCTGCATTCATTCCCGGTGCATCACCTCCTGATGTTAGAACACCGATCCGACTTACTTTTTTTTGCATCCCAAATATGTAATTATAGGCAGTAGAGAAATCACCGCTTTTTCAAATGAGGCTCAAAAATAAGGTTTTGTAATTATTGTGTAGGGACTACATATTCTTAGTTATGTATAATTAGGGGAAACCATCAGGTAAAATCACCATTCTGGAGGTTTAAAACCAAGAATTTATATTTGGGCGATGCAAAATATTCTCATAACCGGTGCAAATGGTTTCGTTAGCAGTTATCTTATACCATTATTAATAGATACGTATAACGTAATAGCCACAGGAAAAGGGGACAACCGGTTAAATATTGATCATACAAATTTCGAATATGTAAATCTCGATTTTACTGAAGAAGAAGAGGTAAAAAAGGTTTTTAAAAAATATAATCCTCGAATAATTGTTCATGCCGGTGCACTTTCAAAACCCGACGAATGTGAGCAGAATAAAGAGCTGGCTTATGAAACCAATGTGAAAGCCACCGAATTATTATTGAAGCAGGCTAAAGAAACCAAAAGTTTTTTTATTTTTCTTTCCACAGATTTCATATTTGATGGTTTAAAGGGTCAAAATAGCGAAGAAGATGAACCAGGTCCGGTTAATTTTTATGGCGAAACAAAATTATTGGCTGAAACTGCGGTAAAAAATTATGAATTTGACTGGAGTATTGTTAGAACCGTTTTAGTGTACGGACCGCCAAAAGGAGGCAGGCAAAATCTTTTAACGACTGTAGCCAATGCTTTAAGGAATGGTAACGAATACAGTGTTTTTGATGACCAGGTTAGAACACCAACTTATGTAGAAGACCTGGCACTTGCATTAAAAAACATTATTGATAAAAAAGCAACCGGCGTTTTTCATATTTCAGGAAAAGATGTGATGACGCCTTACCAAATGGCTGTAGCGACCGCAAAATATTTAGGCCTAAATGAAAAACTGATTAATAAAGTAACGGCGGATACTTTTGCGCAACCAGCAAGGCGCCCCGCAATAACCGGGTTTAATATCAGCAAAGCAAAAAGGGAATTAAATTATGAACCAATATCTTTTGAAGAAGGCTTGAAAAAAACCTTTGACGTAAACAATACTGAATAAATTTTTCCTTAATCCTTAATGATGTTCTTTTAAGAATTGCTTTTCTCCTGCTAAAATAGGTACCGCTAATTCATTTTCTTTTGGAGGAATAGGACAATTGTAAACACCACTGACGTAGGCACAGTATGGATTATAAACCTTGTTAAAATCAAGCACGATTGAATTGTCATTTAATTCTGTAGCATTGACTTCAAGGTAGCGTCCGCCCGGGTAAGAAGTGGTTTGCGAACTTTTATCAGTAAAAGGAATGAATAAATAATCTTTATACTCATTCATAGTCATAAGGCTTTGCGATTGATAGATATTCAATTGTAAAGGTTGTCCATCGATAACAAATTTTACCACACCATATACCCTGTACATAGGTTTTATTGGTCCTGAAGATTCCATTTTAAACCAGGGACTATTATCTTTCCTTTCAAATTTTGCTTCTACCCGGTACTTTTCATCGATTGGATAAAATTGTAAATACTTTCGATCTTCACCTTTTACAACTTCGTGTTTATCTACATAATGATCGATATGCTTTTGCAACGAATCTTTATAAGTGTTTTGTGTATTTCCAATCAAGGAAAGCAATAAAATAGAAAGAATAATAAAAGTGCGTTTCATATAAAAGGTTAACTCATCATCAATACATTCACGCTGCGCTGCAAAATATTAAAAGCAATTTCAGCCATCAGGTTTTCTTTATCAAGTGTCGGGTTCACTTCCGTAATTTCAAAACAGCATAGTTTTCGGTTTTGCATAAATTTCGAGACAAGGTCCTCAGCTTCTCTTTCTTTCAAACCATTACTAACAGGCGTTCCCGTGCCTTTGCTGATTGATGCATCCAGACAATCAACATCAAAAGAAATATAAATGTCTGTACAGTCGCTCAAATAACGCGTAACAGAACGTACAATATTTTCCGAGCCTTTACTACGCACTTCCTTACTGGTAATCACCTTCATGCCGTATTTGTCTATCAGGTGTTTTTCTTCTTTTTCAAAATCCCTTAAAGCAATATATACAATGTCTTCAGGCAAAACCTTTGGCGCTATTTTTCCAATATTTTTTAAATAGTTCCAATGTTTTTTTGTTTCAGGATCCAATTCATGAACCGCCATTTCCATATTGTCTTCGTTAATTGCTGTTGATATAGGCATACCATGCAAATTGCCTGATGGAGTGGTGTAAGGCGTATGCAGGTCGGCATGCGCATCAATCCAGATAACACCAAGTTTGCTTTTAGGCTTTGCCATCTTGATTCCTGCAATTGTTGCTCCTGCTATGCTGTGGTCGCCGCTTAAAACAACTGGAAAAAAATTTTGTTTCAGTGAGTCTGTGACAGCCTTACTAACCTTGTCATACATGTGCACAAGTCCACCAATTCTTTTTGCATAAGGCGAATGGATTGGTTCGTATAACAACTGGTTTTCTACCGGGATTTTTTCCGAAGGGAAATGTATAAAAAAGGAACTCATAAAATCAAGCGCAGCAATTTTTATCGCATCTATTCCCAGGCTAGCGCCACGGGTACCTGCGCCAATTTCAGAAGGTACTTCTATCAATTTAATATTTTTCATGCAAGCAATTGTAATGGCCTAAAACACCAAACCCTAATCTCACTATAGCGAAATTAGGGTTTAACTTCTGCGGTTCAAAACCGCATAACCGAAAACACTATGCGTGAGCCGCTAAAACGGGCACCGTGCTTTCAAAAACAAGTTTTTTAGTATTGCTTGGCTTGAATAAATTTTCTATAAATGAATGTGATTTTGGAATGGTGATGATCATGTCAATTTTTTTGTCCATTACAAACTGGTTAATTGTTTCATGAAAATCGTAGGTACCAATAAAATAAAATTCAGGGTTGAATTCACGGAACATGTCTGCAAACTTTGTACGCTGTGCCTGGAATTCTTCGGTCAAAGAAATATAATGTTCGCTGTTTACATTCACCACGTGCAGGCTTGGATTAAACATTTCCAAAACAGATTTAATCGGTACTGATGGAATGGTCATATCCACTTCTTTAAAATCGGAAGTAAGGGCTACGTTTTGTATATTATTAAATGTAGCTGATGGTGGTACAATTAAAACAGGGCAGGGGTTTTTATCAACAATTTTTAAAGTTTTACTCGATAAGAACAATTGCTGCAATTTGGATTTACCTGTTAAACCCATAACAATAAGGGTAGCAGCATTGTGGCGGGCAAAACGGCACAATGCCTCCGGGAAATCTGAGGATTCTTCCGCATGAAAACTAACAGCGCCCATTCCGTACTCTGATAATTTCCCTTTTAATTCTTCCAGCATTTCATTGGCTTCAGCTGCTTCTGATGCTTTTTCATATACATGGTAAAATATCATTTTAATATCACCGCGGCGTGTAATCATTTTTACTGCGTAATGAGCCGTATTAATAGAAGTCCTTGAAAAATCTACTGGAACAATGATCGTCTTCATAATATCTACTTGTTTATTTGAAAAAGTTCCGTAAAATAGACTATCACCCGTAAACCGCAAAATGTAGCTTACTATAAGTTAAAAAAAACTTTTCTTGTGTAAAATTGGTGAATAAGCTCTTATTTAGGGCATTATAAAAATCTATGCTGTTTTCGTCATTAAATTATCTTTGCCCGCTAAAACTTGCTGAAGAGTGCGATTAAAATCCCTGGAAATTAAAGGCTTCAAATCCTTTGCTGATAAAACAATTGTCAATTTTGACGAGAATATAACCGGAATTGTAGGACCCAATGGCTGCGGTAAAAGCAATATTGTGGACAGCATACGCTGGGTTATTGGCGAACAAAAGATCAGCCATTTACGATCTGAAAACCTGGAGAGCCTCGTTTTCAACGGCTCCAAAACCCGTGGCGCCAGCGGTTTGGCCGAAGTAAGCCTCACATTTGAAAATACAAAGAACCTTTTACCTACCGAGTTCAATACCATTACCATTACACGTAAGTATTATAAGAACGGTGATAGTGAATACCGTCTTAACGATGTACAATGCCGTTTAAAGGATATTCAAAACCTTTTTATGGATACCGGTATTTCTACCGACAGCTACGCCATTATTGAATTGGGCATGGTGGACGACCTGATAAAAGATAAGGACAACAGCCGCCGCCGTATGCTGGAACAGGCTGCAGGCATATCTATATATAAAACAAGGAAAAAAGAAGCGAAGCAAAAATTAGATGCGACCGAACAGGATCTTGCACGTATTGAAGATCTTTTGTTTGAAATAAATAACCAATTAAAAACTTTAGAAAACCAGGCAAAAAAAGCGGAGAAATATTTCGAGATAAAAAAAGATTACCGCGAAATAAGTATTGAACTGGCAAAAGCTGCGCTGGAAGGTTTTAATGTTACCTACAAAGAATTAAATGAACAGCACGAAACAGAAGGCGATAAGCGTATTGGCTTGGAAGCAGATATTGCTACAAGGGAAGCTGACCTGGAACAGCAACGTGTAGGTTTTATTGAAAGAGAGCAAGAGTTGCATACCATGCAACAGGCATTTAATGAATTGGTGCAACAAGTAAGAACAAAAGAAAATGAAAAGAACCTTGCATCACAACGATTGGAATATTTAAAAGAAAGAGCAACAAGCCTTCAGGATTTTTTAAATAAAGCAGGCGGACAAATTACCGGTATTGAAGAAAGTATTCATTTCACGCAAAAACAATTAACCGAAGAAAATGAAGCACTGACTGATATTACGGAGCAACTGGAAGAATTACGTACAGGTGTTGATGCAAAGCGTGTGGTATTAGATGAAAAAAGATCGGCGGTAAATAATTTACGTTCTTCTTTTCAGCAGGTACAACGCAACCAATTTGACGCGGAAAAAAAAGTAGCTATTGCCGATACTTCTATACAAAATTTGCAAAGAGCAATACACCAGATTGAAGAGGAGCGTACAACCAGGGATGAACAAAGTGTTCAATTAGAAAAAGAAATTGAGCTGAAGCAAAAAGATATTGAAACAAGAAAAACAGATCTTGAACAATTACAACATCACCATAATACTACCAAAGAACAAATTCTGCAATCGCAAGCGGCGCTGGAAGGTTTGCGTCAGCAACTAGCTGATGAAAACCGTAAGCTTGATGCAAAAAAGAACGAATACGATCTTTTAAAAAGCCTTGTTGATTCAATGGAAGGCTACCCGGAAAGTGTAAAGTTTTTGCATAACAATACTGGATGGAATCATACGGCGCCAATTTTATCAGATATAATTTATGTGAAGGAAGAATTTAGGGCCGCCGTTGAAAACGTACTTGAACCTTACCTGAATTATTACGTAGTGAATGACCTGCGTGAAGGTTTGCAGGCCGTTCATTTATTGGATGACAATAAAAAAGGAAAAGCAAATTTCTTTTTGCTTGATAAGATCAATACAAATAATGAATCTATAACACATGCACCTGCAGGTACCATGCCGGCAATGGATGTTATAGAAGTGGATGGTCAATATCGCAAGCTCGCAGAACAATTATTAAGCAATGTTTTCATTGCTGATGACGAGGCGGCAATGGAAAACAGCAATGGTTCTGTGATATTGGAACGTCATGGCAAATATGTAAAAGGAAAATATACTTTAACTGGTGGTAGTGTTGGATTGTTTGAAGGAAAGAAGATCGGCCGTGCAAAAAATTTAGAAAAATTACAAGAGCAAATACAGGCGCAACAAATAATTGTAGATGATTTTAAAGCGCAAATACAAGTTCGCCACAATGAAGTGATCACATTCAACCAGGATCTTAGGGAAAATGCAATTCGCGAAGCAGAAAAAGATCTGCAGCAATTAAATAATGGATTATTTGGTTTGCAAAACCGTTTGGAAAACCTGCATCATAGTCAGGCACAATCGCGTAACCGGTTAGAAGATCTTAATGTGCAATTGGACGCCACGCATTCTTCTGTTGATACCGTGAGAGCCGAATTAACAAGCTTGAATGAACATCTTGCAGATTATTCATCTCAATTGCAACAAGCAGAAACGGACTACCAAACCATTGAAATCGAATACAACGAAGTCAATACACAATACAATAATGTAAACCTGAATGTAACCCGCCAGCAAAGCAAGATCGCTGCATTGAAGCAGGAGTTACAATTTAAAACCAACCAGTTGAACGACTTGCGTCAACAGGTAGAAACCAACACGCAGCAACTCACCGAAACAACTGCTAATCTTACCAAATTAGAAAGCGATCTAAAAGATATTGAAGAAAGTTTGTTTGAATTAATGCGCCGCAGGGAAGCAGAGCAAACAGTTTTAAATGAAAGCGACCAGGCCTATTATAACCTGCGCAACCAATTGTCTGCTAAAGAAAGCGAGTTAAGGCACCTGACAAAAGAAAAGGAACAATTAGAGCATTTACTAACGGCAATCAAAGACAAGTTGAATGAATTAAAACTTGGCCTGGCCGGGATGAAAGAACGATTGAACGTAGAATTCAGGATTAACCTGGAAGATATTTTAGATGAAGCCCGTACCAGCGAAACACCTACGGAGGAATTGCAGGAAAAAGCGGACCGTATGAAAAAGCGGTTGGAAAATTTAGGTGAAGTGAACCCTACTGCCATTGAAGCGTACGAAGAAATGAAAAAGCGTTACGATTTTATTGTTGAACAAAAAGATGACCTGGTTACAGCCAAACAAAGTTTGTTACAAACCATTGCTGAAGTTGAAACAACGGCTAATCAAAAATTCCTGCAAACATTCAACAGCGTTCGTGAAAACTTCCAGAATGTATTTAAAACATTGTTTACAGCCGACGATACTTGTGATTTGATTTTAGAAAATCCTGATAACCTTGCCGAAACAGGAATCGAAATTATTGCCAAGCCTAAAGGAAAACGTCCGAGCAGTATTAACCAGTTAAGTGGTGGAGAAAGAACGTTGACAGCCACTGCCATGCTTTTTGCTATCTATTTAATTAAACCTGCTCCGTTCTGTATTTTAGATGAGGTGGATGCGCCTTTGGATGATGCCAACGTAGGAAAGTTTACCAATATGATCCGTGAGTTCAGCGAAAATTCGCAGTTCATTATTGTAACGCATAATAAAACAACAATGAGCACCGTTGATGTAATATATGGTGTTACCATGCAGGAACCGGGTGTCAGCAAATTGGTTTCTGTTGATTTTAGAAGTTTGAATTGAGAAACCCTTTCTATATTAATTTTAAAGACCGGTATACGCCGGTCTTTTTATTTATTACATTATGGTGAGAACTATTCTTTTATTATTTGCTTCCAATATTTTTATGACGTTTGCCTGGTATTATCATTTAAAAAATACTGGCATGCCCTTATGGAAAGCAGTTATGTTAAGTTGGGGCATTGCATTTTTTGAGTATTGCCTGATGGTGCCTGCAAACCGGTTAGGCTTTGTTGGTGGTTATTCCGCATTTCAGTTAAAGATGATCCAGGAAATTATTACGCTAATAGTGTTTAGTGTATTTGCCGTTTTTATTTTAAAAGAAAGCTTTAAACTCAACCACTTAATTAGTTTTTGTTTTTTATTAGGTGCCGCCTATTTTATGTTTAAAGATTAGTGCAACGCTTTGTTAAGAATAGCTATCTGTATACTAAACATTCATTTACTGTTTAGATTTGAATAACAATTTTTATGAAAAGAATTCTTCTATTTTATATCATCTCAATTGCTTCATTGGTAAGTACTGCACAGGAAAAACCTGAAGGTTTATTTATCAATTCAAAAGCGCCGGATTTTAAATTGAAAGATCAAAATGGAATGGAAGTAAACTTAAAAGACCTGCGTAAAAAAGGGCCCGTTGTCGTTTTATTTTACCGTGGCAACTGGTGCCCTTACTGCAATAAAGAATTGAAGCGTTTCCAGGATTCTTTACAATTAATCACCGGTAAAGGCGCTACGCTTGTTGCTATTACTCCTGAAGCATCTGAAGGTGTTGCCAAAACAATTGAAAAAACCGGGGCCACATTTCCTATTCTGTATGATGCAGATTTGAAAGTTTCGAAAGGTTACGCAGTTACTTATGATGTGGATGAAAAAATAACAGCCCGCTATAAAAACTTTGGTAACGATTTATTAGAGATCAACAAACAAAAAGGCAAAGCCGTTTTACCTGTGCCCGCTGTTTATGTTATAAATAGGGATGGAGCGGTTACTTATCGTTTTTTTGATGCCGATTATAAAAAAAGGCCAAGCGTAAAAGAAATACTGGACGAACTCAAATAGATTTTGTTGTTTTCTGTCTTAATAAAATGTTGAAAAACGATTTTATTTTTTCTTTCCATTCGTGTAATCAAGCTTGCCAATCTTTCCGTTGCTTCCAGCTAAAAAAACCGCAGAACCGTTTTTTGCAATACGGCAAACATTAAATCCTTCTTTACTAATCCATGTCCATTTGTTACCGCCGTCTGTCGAATAGTCAACACCGTTAATACCACAACTTACCAGGTGCTTTTGCGATAAATATTCAACACAGCTGCGATAGCCATGCGGCGGAACCTTCGGAGCCTTCCAGGTTTTACCACGGTCAGTAGAAAAAAAACAATTAGCGGTATCAGATGCCGGCGTATTAAAATCGCCGCCAACCACAATCATTGTTTTACCTCCTTTGCGTGAATGATGATCCATAACCGAAATGGAGTTAGCGCCTGTGGTTTCTTTACCTTGTATCAATGGAAGTTTAGTAGAAGAATCTCTTATAAATACACGGGAACTCAATCCACCTGTCACAAATACCGCTTCGTCATGATCAAGTACCCGAATATTTGTTCCGCTTGCAGCAAAAAGCGCTTCACCGCTATCGGCTTTTGGTTTAAAATTATTTGGAATTTCTTTCCAGGTTGTACCGCCGTCAAAAGTGCGGGCAATAAAAAAACGGCCATCAATCGGGTCGCCAATTACAATGCCTGCTTGTTCGTTCCAAAATTCCATTGCATCTAAAAACATACCCTTGGTGTTGTTTTCGTAAACAACTTTCCAGCTTTCACCGCCATCGTTTGTTTTTAAAATATAAGCCGGCACATCAACCGCAATAATAACCGCGGTGGTGCCATCAAATGCTTCAATGTCCCGAAAGTCTCTCTTCTCGAAACCCTTTACCACCAACCATTTCCAGGTTTTACCACCATCGTTCGATTTGCCAACCGTTCCATTGCTGCCACTTACCCAAACAACCCTGTCGTTAACAACACTTAGGCCCCTTAAACTTGTTTTGGTATCCTTGGTAAGTATTTGAAGTTGTGGAAGTTTTTTTTGAGCAGTAGTTGTAAACCAAAATAAAACAGCAGCAAAAAGTAAAAGTTGTTTCATAGAATGTGGTGTTGATGGAACAAGATACTAAAACTAAAATTTTATTGGCAACCAGCGCCTTTCTCTTTGCTCGACTTAGGTTGTGTCACTCACTTGTACGCCTGGCAAATCTATTCAGCAAATGTTTGAATATGCATTTAGAATAAAGTTTTTTAAAACCATGTCCATTAGAATTATTGCAGCCGAAGTGTGCGACGCAAGGAACGATCAATTAAAAAACCAGGGCCTGGTACAAAAAATAAACCCCGCATAAAATGCAGGGTTCAATTGGTATAAGGTGAATTAATTTTTCTTTAATTTATTAGCAAATACTTTTTGAAATTTTTCCAACTTTGGTTTTATCACAATGG
>JAKFCI010000156.1:0-9443 GCA_036676725.1 Chitinophagaceae bacterium | reverse complement strand
GCGATATGTTGAAAGAATACGATCGGGGTGCAAAAAAAGATCGCCGCCAAAAAGAAGCAGTCATCTTCATTAAGCAAAAAATAGATGCAGCAAAATGGTTTATTGATGCCATTAAGCAAAGGCAGCATACTTTATTAAGTACGATGACGGCTATTATGAACCATCAATATGATTTCTTTATTACCGGCGACGAGACTTCATTAAAACCCATGATTTTAAAGGATATTGCAGAAAAAACAGGACTAGATATTTCAACTGTTAGCCGTGTTGCCAATAGCAAATTTGTACAAACCGAATTTGGAACGTACCGGTTAAAATTCTTTTTCAGCGAATCGTTAACTACCGATAGTGGCGAAGAAGTATCTACAAGAGAAGTAAAGAAAATTTTAAGCAACTTAATAGAGGCAGAACAAAAGAAGAAACCTTTGAGCGACGAACGCCTTACCGAAATGTTGCAGGAAAAAGGCTATAACATTGCACGCAGAACCGTAGCCAAATACCGCGAACAATTGAATATTCCTGTTGCCAGGTTACGAAAAGAATTATAACTGTTTATGCAAACATTGAACGGAAACGGGCACCCGCATCATTTGCCTCGCCAGAGTTTTCACCCGGTTATCCAGGCGGCAGCCAAGGTCATTTCATTTATTTTCCACCCATTATTTATCCCGGTTTATATATCGTGGTTCCTCATGTACAATACGCCTCTTTTTACGGGTTTAGATGCAAGGGATAAGGGAATGCTGCTCGTTCGTTTTTTTATCATGTACACTGTATTTCCACTTTTTACAATTCTTGTGGCAAAAGGACTCGGTTTTATAGATTCTATTTATTTACGAACACAAAAAGACCGCATCATTCCTTATATAGCCTGTGGCCTTTATTATTTTTGGATGTGGTACGTGCTGCGCAACCAGCCACAATTTCCACAGGAGTTGGTTTTGTTAAGTCTTGCTATTTTTATTGCCTCCAGCCTTGGTTTATTAATGAATACTTATATAAAGGTGAGCATGCATGGTATTTCTTTAGGTGTACTAATCACTTTTGTTTGTATTGTAGGCCTGACGTCCGAAATAAATTTTGGTCCTTATATTTCTCTGGCTTTTCTTATTACAGGCATTGTTTGTACTGCACGCCTCGTAAACGCTGACCATTACCCTTTAGAAGTTTATTTTGGGTTATTCCTGGGCATCCTTGGACAATTGATTGCGTATTGGTTTATCTAATCACCTGGCAACAAATCCTTTCTATTCTATATAATCTTTGGTCGAGTTATGGGCAAAGAAAAAGCCCAACCATAGGGTACGGTGGGCTTTTCTGTCATCCATCCTTGTTTGCGTCCAACTAGCCGTTTAATATTTTAGAACCACTCAAATAATTTTGAGATGGGTGGTAGATAAATAAAGTTGTTCCGTTTTTTAAATAATTGATCACCGTGTTTGCCTGTGCTTGAGGTACAGCCGGGCATCCGAAAGATCGTCCCATGTAGGCTGAACCTAAACGATGTGCGCCAATATAATTAGCACCATGGATTACTACAGCTCTTTGCTCTGCCTTGTCGTTAAAGCCTGGTTCCTGGCCATCCAGCTTTAGAGATAAACCATGCTTTCCAAAGTACGTGCCTTTAGTAACATAAAAACCAAGGCTGCTTTGTAATGACTCCATTTTGTTTGAAAATCTTGTTGCGAAATCCAAACCTGTATTCTTACCATGTGCCACAAATGTATTAAGCAACACTTTGCGGTCTGTAACATCAATAATATACATGCGCTTTTTCATGGAGCTCTGGCTAAAATCAATAACTGTTAAGATATTGCTGTTGCTCACACGACCTTGTGCCTTAAGATATTCAAAGCCTTTATATGCATATTCCATAGCTGCAAAGGAAAGTCCCATGCTACTAAGGTCTAAATCATTGTATAAAGCTGAGGCTAAAGCGGAAGCCGCATTGGCAGATGTCTTGGCTTCATTAGTTGAAGTGGTAACAATTTCCTTTACAACCCTGGTTGAACGGGCAGTATTGTTACCAGCTTTTACAACTGGAGCTAAGGCGAAGGACATAGTTAAAGCGGCGGCTATGGCTAGGGGCAAAACGTTTTTTCTCACGGTGAAATTTTAAGGTTATTCTGGATATTCGGAACGCCGTGGATGTGAAAATATTGTGCCTAAAACAGCCTTGCAAGCTTTTAGTAAGAAAACTTTAGGGTTTTGGTGAAAACACTTACAATTCATTAACATTAATAGGATTTGTACGTGCAAAAACAAGAATCAGCGCTATTTCACACGTTGCATTTCACGCCGCTTTAACAAAAATTCATTTCCATAGATCCGTAATAATAATAGAAACATGGAAATGAGCAGAGGACCAAAAATTAAACCTATGAAACCAAATAGTTGAAGACCCACGATCACACCGAAAATTGTTACCAGGGGATGAATATTTCCAAGTCGTTTGTTGATCATAAAACGAAACAGGTTATCCACCAGACCAATTAGACCAAATCCCCAAACGGCCATAGCTATACCCCTTCCTGTATCGCCCTGGGCAAATAGCATAAGGGTTAGTGGCACATAAACCAGGGCAGCCCCCACAATTGGCAACATAGCTGTAATACAAGTGGCAACAAACCATAAGAATGGTTCATCTATACCAATAATTAAATAACCTACCAACCCTACTACGCCTTGTATTAAAGCAATTAACAGCACGCCGATGGTACTTGAAGTAACCATAACTTTTAACTCTTTACCAATAAGCTCAACATTTGCATCTTTTAAAGGAATGTATTCATATAAGCCATCCTCCATTTTCCGTGCGTTAACAAGCATAAAATAAAGCGTGAAGTACATGATACTGATAATAGTAATGGTATTGAGCGTTACGCCTAAAATTTTGGGCAGTAACCTCGCAATGTGTTCGCCCAGCTGGTTAATAGAATCGGGCTTTACAATTTCGTAGCCGATTTTTTCTTTAATACTGGCTACAAATTGTTTTAAAGAATTGAGCAACTCAGGCGAATGTGTTACAACGTAGCTGATCTTAGAATATAAAATATTTCCTAATAAACCAATTGGCACCAGAATAACAAAAAAAGACAACAAGATAAGTACCCAGGCTGCCGTACTTCTTCTCCAACCTTTCTTTTCAGTTAAATAAAACATCCGGTCACGCATCAGCACATAAAAAGTAACGGCGCCTAAAACAGCCGATAAAAAAAACCATAACTCCCTAATGAGCACGATGCCTAAAAAAAGGATCAGTAAAATAAAAACAATCTGCCTCAGTAAGTTGGTGTCTATCGTATTATTAGGGTTACTTGTCATACACAGAGAAAATGCAAAGAGATGAAAATTAATAATATGCCAATATATAATTTAAATCCTTCTGCTCTTCTATAAAATACAGAGCGGAACCAAATTCATTACGCATCGTTTCTATCTAAGCCTTTCCTTTTACATTTGTCGAAATATTGCTGAAATGAAGCTGTCGCATTTATCAGAGACATTAATTGGATCGGAAATAGTAAAACTGGGGGGTGAAATCAGGGAACGCATTCGCCAGGGCGAGAAGATCTACAATTTTACTGTTGGCGATTTTGATCCAAAGATTTTTCCAATTCCTAAAGAACTGGAAAACGAGATTGTTGATGCCTATAGACAGCATTTTACGAATTATCCTTTAGGAGAAGGGAATCTTGATCTACGCGAAGCCATTGCAGATTTTACCAAACAATTCCAGGGTTTAGACTACAAAGTGAACGAAATTTTGGTTGCTTCTGGAGGACGCCCACTTATTTATGCCATTTACCGGGCTATTTGCGATAAAGGAGATAAGATCATTTATGCCGTTCCAAGTTGGAATAATAATCATTACACGCATTTTGTTGAAGGCGAGCATGTAGTTGTGAATGCAAAGGCGGAGAATAATTTTATGCCTACGGCAGATGATATTCGCCCGCATGTAAAAACGGCTACGTTAATTTCTTTATGTTCCCCACAAAACCCTACGGGCACTACATTTAAAAAAGAAAACCTGGCAGCTATCTGCGATTTAATAATTGAAGAAAATGAACGCCGCGGAAACGATGAAAAGAAATTATTCCTGATGTATGACCAAATGTATTGCCAGTTAACGTTTGGCAATATTCACCATTACGACCCCGTATCACTTAATCCAAAAATGCGTGAATACACCATTTTTGTTGATGCTATAAGTAAGGTATTTGCGGCTACTGGTGTACGTGTTGGTTGGAGCATGGGGCCTTCTTTTATTTTAAATAAAATGAAAGCCATTCTTTCTCATGTAGGTGCATGGGCGCCAATGGCAGAACAAAAAGCGGTTGCAAAATATCTTCCGCAAACAGAAGCCATTAAAAAATATTTAACGCACTTTAAATCCGAAATAGAAGAAAGGCTGACCCGCATTTATAAAGGTTTGATCGATTTAAAAAATGAAGGCTTGCCTGTTGATGCTGTTGCCCCCGAAGCGGCCATTTATCTAACCATAAAAATTAGTGGTGCAGGAAAGAAAAATGAAGAAGGTGAAACCTTAGAAAACCAGGCTGACGTTACCTCCTACATTTTAAAACACGCGGGTTTAGCCGTAGTTCCGTTTTATGCTTTTGGTGCACCTAAAACATCAGAGTGGTATCGCTTGAGCGTTGGTACTTGTAAAAAAGAAGAAATTGATGAAATGCTTCAGAAGTTGAGAGACGCCTTAATTCAATTAAAATAATTAATTTTTATTGATCAGGAAATGGAAAGGTTTTAGTTCTTTAAAAGCAATTGCTTTTAAGATGGCCTTTTTCTTATTGGTGATCTTTAAACGTGTAACCAGTTGGTGAGCGGCGCAGAAGGCTTCATTGCATTCTACATGCATCAATACACTGTGCAGGCACTCGATGTGCTTTTCAAACGCTTCGTTTGAAATGGATGTGGCTTTTAGCAATATTAGCAAGTCACGATTATGGTTTTTCATCCACTAGTTTTTTATAGTTAAACTATTTACTATCGCGGGTTAGCCGGGCACCCACAACTACTGCCTTTGCCTGTGCCAGAATAATAATTCTTAGAACAACCGGTAGCTACAACTACAAAAGTTAAAAACATAGCCATGTATAAATTTCTCTTTATCATATTTGCCTTTCCTAAATTAACTATTTTAGGTACAATTTAGTATTTCCATCGACCAAACAATCAAAAATTAACATGAGCCCGAATGTTTCCACGTTCAAACCCCGCATTTTAGTTGCCCCACTTGACTGGGGATTGGGCCATGCTACCCGTTGTATACCCATCATTCACCAATTATTAAACAACAATTGCGAGGTTTTGTTGGCTGCGGAAGCCAAGATCAAGAACCTTTTGGAAGCTGAATTTCCCCACCTTGTTTTTTTAGAATTAAAAGGTTACAACATACAATTTGGCAAAACCGGATGGGAAGTATTCGGCAAACTATTGCTGCAAATTCCAAAGATCATTGAGGCTATGGATGAAGAACACGATTGGTTAAATAAAGTGATTGACGAACACCACATTGATGCAGTTATTTCCGATAACCGGTATGGATTATTCAATGAAAGAATACACTCAGTTTTTATTACGCACCAATTACTGATAAAAACATCTTTAGGCAATGCTGCAGATAAAATATTTCAAAAACTGAATTACGAATATGTAAATGCTTATAATGAATGTTGGGTGCCGGATGTAAAAGAAGAAAACAATTTATCCGGCGATCTTTCGCATCCTGAAAAAATGCCGGATGTCCCCGTTCATTATTTAGGAGCACTTTCAAGGTTTAATGTTAATGATGAAAAGAAAATTGAAAACCATTTATTGATCATGCTTTCGGGACCGGAACCTCAAAGAACTATTTTAGAAGATCAATTAATAGAACAATTAAAACATTATAAACAAACTGTAGTTTTTGTAAGAGGATTACCCGGGAATACTGAACTGCCAACAGTTCCAGGAAATGTTACCATAAAAAACCACTTGCCTGCAGCAGCATTACAAACCGCGATAAGCAATGCAAGTTTTATTGTAAGCCGATGTGGTTATAGTACGGTAATGGATATAATGTCGCTCCATAAAAGAAGTATTTTAATTCCCACGCCCGGTCAAACGGAACAGGAATATTTAGCAGAACACTTAATGCATGGGAATCTTGCCTTGTGCATTCCGCAAGCCAAATTCAAACTATTAAATGCACTACAATTAGCTGACAGTTTCAATTATAAATTTAGCCAGTTTAATAAGGAACAGGATTTGAAAAGAGTAATAGAAGAATTATTGACCACTTTAGATCAAAGACAAGAAGAGAAAAAATACAAGCTGGAAGCAGGTTCCAACTTGTAAATGAAGGTGCTTAAAAGTTATTCGTTTATTTTTTTCGGGTAATCAAAAAACAGGAATGATTTAGTTGCTTCTTTAAATTTACCCCAGGTATCTCCATCAATACTTACCGCAAATACAGAACAGGTTGGCATATTATCTACATGTACATTGGTAAGTGTATTTACAAAATCGGTGATGCCCGGGTTGTGTGAAAAAATGGCAACTGTATCATACTTATCCTGCAGGTGGGAAACCACTTTATAAAAATTATCGATAGAAGCTTCATACAATTCTTTTACAATAAGAATATTGTCTTTGGATAATTCCAATTCCTCCGCAAAAAGCTTGGCGGTTTTGTTGCCTCTCTTTGCCGGGCTGGAAACCAAGAGATCGATCTTTATTTTTTGGTCTTTCAATCTTTTGGCCATCATGGGCGCATCTTTTTTACCGCGGTCATTTAAAGGACGTTCCAAATCGCCTTGTCCCAAATCGGCCCAACTGCTTTTTGCATGACGAATAATGAGAAGTGTTTTCATTTTATAAAACTCGCAAATATTAATTGGTTGTACAAATGTGAAGTCGGTACATATTAAATTTTACTTCAGGCAATATAAGAAGGCTGGAAAATTTTGAGTAGAGAACAAAGCCCCGAACGGAGCGACGCAACAAAAGTTAAATAGTAGCCATACAGTTGGCAACATCAATCATTAATTTTGCTGTACCGGTGATTTAATTTGAAATCTTTAGGATTTAATAACCCCTGGAATTTTTGCCTTCCATATAATTCATGAAAGCTTTATTGACCACCCGGTTACCACCTGGTGTAGGATAGTTGCCGGTAAAATACCAGTCGCCCAAATTGTTGGGGCACGCTTCGTGCAAACTTTCAATAGTTTGGTAAATAACATCAACAGGAATGGTCAGTGCAGGTGGTGTAATTAACTGCGCTATTTTTTTGGTGATCTCTTCGTTTGTGAATGGTTTATAAACCTGCTTTACCACGTTTACAGTTTGCAATTGGTTATTGCGGTGCAATTCTTTGCATTGGTCGTACAAATCTTTTAAAAGATCTTCCTGACCACGCTCTTTTAGCAACTCGATAGCGGCATTAAATGCAATAAAATCGCCCAGCTTGCTCATATCAATGCCATAACAATCGGGGTAGCGAATTTGGGGGGAAGAAGAAACAACAATGATGCGTTTTGGACCAAGGCGGGCCAGCATGCGAATGATACTTTCTTTTAAAGTAGTACCCCGCACAATCGAATCATCTATTACCACAAGCGAATCAACATCGCGGCGCACCGTACCATAGGTAATATCATAAACGTGCTGCACCATTTCGTTGCGGCCGGTATCTTCGGTAATAAAGGTGCGCATCTTAACATCCTTAATGGCAATTTTTTCCATGCGGATGCGGCGGCTAACCATTTCCGTTAGCTTTTCTTCATCTACATCTTTTCCCCATGAAAGTATGCGTTCAATTTTGATTTTATTCAGGTAGTCTTCACATCCTTTTGTCAGTCCATAAAATGCAACTTCCGCTGTATTTGGTATAAAAGAAAAGATGGTATTCTTTAAATCGTAGCTAACAGATTCGAGCACTTGTTTGCTTAGATTATAACCTAAAGCGCTGCGTTCTTTATATATCTTTTCATCGCTACCGCGGGAAAAATAAATGCGTTCGAAAGAACATGCTTTTCTTTCTTTTGGCTCTAGTATTTGTTCAATGGTGACTGCACCTTTTTCAGTAACGATTAAAGCTTGTCCCGGCATTAATTCCTGCACTTCATTTTCGCCAACGTTAAATGCCGTACGGATTGCGGCCCTTTCGGATGCAGCAACAACAACGTCTTCATCCATATAATAATATGAAGGACGAATACCGTGCGCATCTCTGAATACAAAACCAATTCCATTCCCGGTAGCCCCGGCAACATGAAAACCACCATCAAACAAAGCGGTGGCTTTTTTTAATACAGAAGCAATGTCTAAACTTTCCGGCGACGCTTCATCAGCTTTTACCAAAAAATGATAGATGACTTCCATCATCGCGGCCAGGTCGCTTTGCTTTTGAAAAACACCAGGGTCCATATTGACCAACTCAAAAAGTTCTTCAGTATTAACCAAATTAAAATTGCCCGCCAATGCAAGGTTGCGAGCAGGTATGGTGTGTCGTTTTATAAACGGGTGGCAAAATTCTACATTATTTTTTCCTTGTGTACCATAGCGCAAATGACCAATCAACAATTCGCCAAGGAAGGAAAGATGGCCTTTCATTAAGCCAGCATGGTTACTTATATCAGCATTAAACTTTTGCAGCTCGTTAAATTCTTCGCCAATCTTTGAAAAAATATCAGCAATAGGCTGGTTAACGCTGCTACGCATGCGGGATAAAAATGGGTACCCAGGCTCGACGTTCAATTTAACGGAGGCAACGCCGGCACCATCCTGGCCGCGGTTATGCTGCTTTTCCATTAAAAGGTATAGCTTGTTCAGTCCCCAGGTAACGGAACCATATTTTTGCTGGTAGAAGGAAAATGGTTTTCGAAGCCGGATAAAGGCCAAACCACATTCGTGTTTTATTGCATCGCTCATGGGCTGTAAAAGAAGCCGCAAAGTTAGCTGAAACTATTGTAGTGAGCGTTAAGTTCTACTTAATTAGGAGAATTAGTAAATTGATCAGGGACGGTAACTTTAAGCGTGCACCCATTGCCATTTGAAGATAATATTTCCATTTTGCCGCCAAATAATTCGGCCCTGTTTTTTATATTGGCAAGCCCCAAACCTTTACGAGTCATTTCCATATCAAAACCTTTACCATCATCTTTAATTTCCAGTGACAGCATAGGCATATTGTTTTGAACTTTTATATATACATTTTGCGCCTGGGCATGTTTTAGAATGTTATTTAATTGCTCTTGTACAATTCTAAAAAGCATTAGCTTTTGATTTTCAGCAATTGCATCTTCCTCAAAACTCATGTCATCTAATTCAATAATCAATGGCTGTGTACGGTTAATGGTTTCTATGAGATCATAAATCGAATCTATTAAACCAAGGTCGCCTAAAGTTGGGGGTATTAAAGAACGTGAAATATTACG
>JAKFCI010000155.1:0-12623 GCA_036676725.1 Chitinophagaceae bacterium | reverse complement strand
AACTTCATCGGCTCCTTGCCCATCCAATAATACAGTAACACCATTTTTTTTTGCAGCCTCGTATATTTTAAATTGGATTAAAGCACTTGCCGATTCTAAAGGTTCATCCTGGTGTTGCATTACTCTTTCCATTAAAGCAATAATTTCCTGCGGACCTGTCTCAACAATCGTATGCTTTAAATTAAATTGTTTAGCTACAATTGTTGCATAACAAGATTCATCTTTTTCAAAGTCCTTAAATGCTGCAGTGAAACACTGATGCGTGTATTGGTTGCTTACCATTTTTTCACAATAAGCCACAATTGTTGAACTATCTAAACCGCCACTGAGGCTTGTTCCTATTGCAACATCGCTTCGTAATCTTTTTTTTATTGACGCGGTAAATAAAGAATCAAATTTTTCTATTGCCTGCTGTTCTGTGATTTGATTATCCATTTCAATAAAAACCTGCCAGTATTTTTCAATACTTAACTGGTTATTTGATATTGAATAAATTAATGAACAGGCTGCAGGTAATTTAGATATTCCTTCAAAAAAAGTTTCAGCGGGTAAATAGGGGTTAGATGTGTAACCAATCGTAAGAAAGTTATACAACAATTTCTCATTCACTTCTTTCTTTACTCCGAGTTTCCACAAGGCTTTTACTTCAGAAGAAAAAATAAGTTTATCCTCTGAAAATGAATAAAAAAAAGGCTTTTCACCAAAGCGATCACGAGCGGCAAATAAAACATGTTCCTGCTCATCCCATATTGCAAAGGCAAAAGCACCATCAAAGCTTTTAATACATTCTTTGCCGTAAGTGGCATAGCTGGCAATAATTACTTCTGTGTCAGATTCAGTAAAAAATTGAATCCCTTTTTGTTTTAGGTTATTGCGTAATTCAATATAATTATAAAGTTCTCCATTGTAAACAATTGTGTACCGGTCCGCAAAACTCATGGGTTGATTGGCTTCAGGGGACAGATCAATCACACAAAGCCTTCTATGCCCAAATGCAGTGGTTTTTTTGTCATTCGTATAATATCCTTCACCTTCCGGCCCACGGTGAGTAAGTGACTGGGTAGCCGTTTTTATTTGATCTTCATTAATTGTTGATTTGGCAGAAACGACACCGACAATGCCACACATATTTTTGGCTATTGTATAGTAATTGGCAATTGTGCGGTAACATTATCCCACGACATAAAAAGTACAGCGCCAGTAGGTGACTTATCAAACGTCATGGTAAAATATTCGAACGACCTGGTTGCTTTTTGAGTAGGTATGTCAAACCGAAATACATCTTTGGTCGCATCTTGTTTTAATCCCCACGTATAAATATTTGTATTAAAAACAATGGTCCATTTATCTTGCTGTGGTATGCAGTAAAGAACGTATTTGCCAGGGGAAACGCGTTTCCCTTGAATTGTTACCGGCCGAAACAACTCAATTTCTGTTGCTTCATTTGCACCAAGGCGCCAAGGCTCATTGTAAGGAATTAAAGCGCCAAAAATTTCACGTCCTTGTTTATGAGGGCGACTATAAATTACCCTGGCTACAGGCAAGCCCTCTGCTTTTTGCGACATTTTTAAAACAGGATAATCAGACGGAAAATAAATGATATCCAAAGGAGAAATGTCTATACCTGCGTAAGGACTTACAAGTTCTTTTCCTGTATTAATATTTGAATCTGTTCTGCGTAATGTATCAGTAGCAGGTTTATTTGCTACCTCGTTACAAGAAAATATGGAAAGGGAGAAAATGCAAGCAAAGAAAAATTTCATGCTGACAAATTACAAAATTTCATGACTCCGCTCGCAGAGATCTATTAATATAATGAAACAGGCAGCACAACTTTTACGTCATCCCATACCATTATCAGGTCCATACCTTTAGGCGCTTTTTCAAAAAACATAGTAAACATCTCTGTTGGTTCAGCTAGTTTATGTACTGGTACAGTTGTTCTCACCACGTCTTTTTTCTCATCATATTTAAATGCACCCCATACATCTGTTTCTTTATTTAAAATCACGGTCCAGTCTGCATTATTAACAACAGCATACATCGTGTATTTACCTTTTGCAATTCTTTTATTTGCAATTTTTACATCACGGAAAAATTCAATTTCTGTGGCTTCGTTTGCACCCAAGCGCCAAACCTTACCAATTTCCACTAATTCGCCAAAAACAATTCTTCCGCTTTTTTGGGGGCGGCTATATATGACTCTTGCAATAAGGGGGGAAGTTGCCTTGTCCTGTATTTTAAGCACAGGAAAGTTTGAAGGGAAATAAGCCATATCCATTGGCGATTTATCCAAAGCAGGTACTTTAATTGAAACCATGCTAACCGAGGTTTGTGCTAAGGCTATATGAGTAACAATTGCGCAAGCCAGAAATAGAATTATTTTTTTCATGATATGGAATTGAGATTGCAAAAATATTGTTCCTGTACTTAACTAGAGCAAGTAGTTAAAGATCAAGTTGCTTAAATATAATTAATGAATGGTTTTTAACATCTCCTATAAAATTTTCATAGCATTCTTTTAAAAATAAATAGTGCTCGTTAAACAGACGGAAAGCAGGTTCATGGTCACTCATAAAAACGGCACGACGAACAATGCCGCGCAAACTTCTTTCCATACCTTCCTTTGTAGCATAATTCAGTAACCAATTTTCGTTTTTCATATAAGGCAACATGGTTACAAAACGCTGCGGTAAGTATAAAGATTGTGCATCCAATATTGCATATACCGAAGTAGAAAAATTTAAAAGCTCACCGCTTTTAAAAATCGATTCATCAGTTGCTAAAAAATGGTCGTACAAAATATCCATCAGTGCACCACTATATAACCTGTAATCAGCACGAAATATTTCTTTAGCCTTTTTTGTCGCATAATGTTCATCGGTAAAAGCATCTATCTCCCTGTGTAACCTAATACCCGCCTGTATTTGAGCAGGATAATCATACTGTGCTTTACCTTTTACGAAATCAGAAATCATATTGCCCACCAGCACTTGCGGATGATTAAACGAAAGATATGCGTGGGCCAGAAAATTCATTATTAAAATTAATCCATACCCGTTTAACAAATATTCAACAGCGTGTTAATCTGCTTAACATCGTCATCCACCAGTCACAATTTGCTTGACATGGCCTGTAACCTTTTTTACTTTTGAACCGTCACATTATTTATACGACAAAAATTATAAACCAACAAAATAAAAAAATCATGAAACCTCTATTCGTTCTTTTGACAGTATTGTCATCATTCTTTGCAAATACAAGTTTTGCAACCGAAACTTTGTCTAACGAAGCAGCAGTACGCTCTTTCAACCAAACGTTTATTAATGCAGCCGATGTTAAATGGTCTGTTGTTTCAACTATGTACAAAGCAGAATTCAATTTGAATGGTCAATATGCCTCTGCTTATTTTAATGAAGATGGAACTTTGACGGCTGTTACACGCAACATTTCAACTTTTCAATTGCCTATTACCTTACAAGCAGAATTAAAAAAAGATTATGCTGATTATTGGGTAACCGAATTATTTGAAGTTTCTGCAAATGGCGGCACTCAATATTATGTAACGCTTGAAACCGCTACACAAAAAACAGTTCTAAAAGCATACCCTGGTTCACAGTGGGCCAAATACAATAAATCCCGCAAGATCTAATACCTTTTAGTGTGTGTTATATTCAACTCCCGTTACCGCTACATGCGGGGCGGGAGTTTGTTTTTTACAATGTACTTTTGCGGCTCAAATTAACCATATGAATAAAGGGCCTGTATCAAATTTTATAATGCATCATTATCGCCATTTTAATGCAGCTGCATTAGTGGATGCTGCAAAAGGTTATGAAACCCATTTACTTGACGGCGGTAAAATGATGGTAACGCTTGCGGGGGCTATGAGTACAGCCGAATTAGGTATTTCTTTTGCCGAAATGATACGCCAGGACAAAGTTGCCATAATAAGTTGTACAGGCGCCAATTTGGAAGAAGATGTGATGAACCTTGTGGCACATACGCATTACAAACGCATTCCTAATTATCGCGATCTAACACCGAAGGATGAATGGGATCTTTTAGAAAATCATTACAACCGGGTAACTGATACTTGTATACCTGAGGAAGAAGCTTTCCGTCGCTTACAAAAACACTTGGTGAAACAGTGGGTAGATGCCGAAGCTAAAGGTGAAAGATATTTCCCGCATGAATTTTTATACAAAACCATCCAAAGTGGCGAGCTGAAAGAATATTATGAAATTGATCCGAAAGACAGTTGGGTGGTTGCTGCTGCCGAAAAGAATATACCAATTGTTGTTCCGGGTTGGGAAGACAGCACCACTGGAAATATTTTTGCGAGTTACGTGATCAAAGGCGAGCTAAAAGCAAGTACGGTAAAAAGCGGTATTGAATATATGGTGTGGTTAACCGAATGGTACCGCAACAACAGTAGCGGTAAAGGAGTTGGTTTTTTCCAGATTGGTGGCGGCATTGCAGGTGATTTTCCAATTTGCGTTGTGCCCATGATGTACCAGGACCTTGAGTGGCATGATGTTCCTTTTTGGAGTTATTTCTGCCAAATCTCTGATTCTACTACATCTTACGGTTCGTATTCCGGTGCAGTGCCGAACGAAAAAATTACATGGGGAAAATTAGACATCAATACACCAAAATATATTATTGAAAGTGATGCTACAATCGTTGCGCCATTAGTGTTTGCTTATATCCTGGGTTGGTAATGTTTTGAAAGGATTTTGTTACCAGCTGAATTATTACTATCAGCTTTACTTGCCACGCTCGTTTTATCGTTTGGTAATTCTTTTCAACATGATACAAAAAGCTTTTATGAAAAAAGCTGCTTTCTAAATACTTGATAAAAATTAAAAGGCTCCAGTAACTGGAGCCTTTCTTTATTCAAGAGTACGGATCAAAAACAGGTAATAGAGTTACGGATGTTTTTTAAAAGGGTTAAGGGCAATAAAAATTTATTATTTAAATATTTATAAGAGATAGACGCTCACTATTTCAAAAGGTTTAATCGCAAACAAAAATTATTATAAAAAAAGGCGAAGAATTATTTCTTCGCCTTTAAAAAACTTTTTCCCGCTTACCTGCGCATGGCTGGCAATGCTAAGTCTCTTTTCAACATTTCATTTCGGTTGGCCATTTCCCAGGCAGTATAAAACACAAACCTTGCTCGCTTCTCCATTAACTCATAATTTATTTTTTCAGGCGTATCTGTGGGTCGGTGATAATCGGCATGCGTTCCGTTAAAATAAAAAATAATAGGAACTCCATTTTTTGCAAAATTGTAATGGTCGCTGCGGTAATAAATAAATTCTTTATCATCTGCATCGTTGAACTTGTAATCCAATTCCAGTTTCGAATATTTTTTATTAGCCGCTTCGCTGATGATCCTTAGGTCAGTGCTTAACTTATCATCACCTACAACATAAACATAATTTGTAGAGTCACCTTTTAAACGCTTTGGATCGATGCGACCGATCATATCGATATTCAAATCTGCAGTAGTTTTTGCTAAAGGATAAACCGGGTTAGCTGCGTAATAAGCAGAGCCCCACAATCCTTTTTCTTCGCCGGTTACAGTCATAAACAAAATACTTCTGCGTGGACCTTTGCCAGCTTTTTTTGCTTTTGCAAAAGCTTCGGCCAATTCAATAACACTAACCGTTCCCGATCCATCATCATCAGCACCATAATAAATTACAGAGTCGCCTCTTTTTCCTTCATGATCGTAATGGGCAGTTAATACTAAGTATTCGTCTTTCAAATCTGTGCCCGGTAAAACACCCAGTACATTACTTGCTTGTAAAATGGTTGTTCCTTTTTGTATATCTGTTTGAACATTTGCTGTAATTATTTTCGCACTTATAGCCTCTTTACGAGTTTCAAAATCTGCACCCAATATATTTTTAGCAACTGCTTCAGAAATGGTGAATTGCTGGGGGTTAATTGCTTTTTTAAAAAAGCTCATGGTCATATTAGCCATTCGGCTTGCAGGTTTTGCTTTTGGGTAGGCAATAGAAATGGTCATTACCCCTGCTGCCCCTTTACTTCTTATTAATTCAGTGCGTCCTTGTACCATACCGCTTACTAAAACCAATCGGCCAGCCAGGTCAGTATTCTTTAATGAATCATTTGAAACTTTATCGCCAACAAAAACCACCTCGCTAAAAGCATACATAGCCGGCACGTTGTTCAGGCTAACATTATAATCTTTATCCAGCTCAAATTTTTGTCCGTTCACTTCAAGCTTTGCGCCAACTAAAGAATCCTGGTAAATAGGAAAATACTGACGATAGCTACCATTATTACCCGGAGTTAAACCAATACGTTTAAATTCATTTTCAATGTAAGCGGCAGCTTTGCGCTCACCATTACTTGCAGCTTCACGACCTTCCATCTCCGGGCCAGCCACTATGTATAAATGCTTTTTTAAATCGGCAGCTGTAATTGTTTTTGCATAAGGGGTAGGGTTTTTAATTTTTTGCGCACCGGCACCGGTACTTACAAGCAACAACAATAAAAGAACTTTATTCATAATAATAATTAGTTGAAATGTTTAGTGTGAGAGTAAGAAATTGCTATAAGATGTTGTTAGAGACCGAACAGGTCTCCACGTTTAATTTGTAAAAAATTGAAATAGAGTTTAAACGCATGCAATCTTGCCAACGCGGTTTGCATGTCTTCCGCCTTCGAAAGAAGTTTCTAAAAAATTAAGCACCATATTTTCTGCTACTGAGGTAGAAACAAAACGGGCAGGGATGCAAATAATATTTGCATTATTATGTTGACGGGATAGTTTGGCAACTTCTTCATTCCAACAAATGGCAGCACGAATTCCCTGGTGTTTATTTGCCGTAATGGCAACACCATTGGCACTTCCACAGATCAATACTCCAAAGCCAGCCTCCCCTTTTTCAACCGCATTTGCTACAGGATGTGCAAAATCAGGATAGTCAACCGAATCGCTGCTAAGAGTACCTAAATCATTTACAATTAAGCCTTTGCTTTTCAATAAATCAATAATGATGGTTTTATAATCAAACCCTGCATGATCGGCGCCTATCGCAACTGGCTTATTCAAATCAAATTTTACATCCATTTTTATCAAATCTGTTTTAACAAAGGTAGGAATACAAAATGGTTGAGCAGTACCGCTGATAGGTTAAAATAGATTGTGTATCCTTTCTATTAACTCCACTCTTTCGCATCTTCCGCAGCACGTTCTTTTTCTACCCGGCGACTTAAAATAATACTGATCTCGTACAACAACATAAGTGGCAATGCAACCGAGATCTGGCTGATCAAATCAGGACCGGGTGTAATGATTCCGGCAATTACCAAAACCACAATGATGGCATATTTGCGAACACTTTTTAAATAAGATGCAGTAACAATGCCCACTTTTGCAAGAAAGAAAATTACGAGTGGCAATTGAAAAGCCAGTCCACTACCCAATACAACCGGAATTAAAGTATCCAGGTAACTATTAATGGTCCACCGGTTTTCAATGTTCTCATCCAATTGAAAATTGGCAAAGAAATTAATGGTGTATGGAGCAATTACAAAATATCCAAATAGTACGCCTGTAAAAAATAATAGCGAAACCCAAAAAATAACGCCGCTGGTTTTGTCTAATTCCCGTTTGGTGAGTGCTGGTTTTATAAAGCGCCAAAATTCGTAAAAAATATAAGGGAAAGCCAGGATAATGCCACCAATTAAAACCACGGTAAACCACATGCTAAACTGTCCACCCACCGCAGTACTTTGCATTTTAATACCAAGGTCATTCATGCACAAGGCATCGCCTAAGCCAAGACTATGGCTCATTCGGCAAAGAACACCATAAGTAGGAAAATCGGCGTGGGTTGGGCCCATCAGGATCTTTTTCACAACAAATTTGTTGTACACAGCTACCACTATAGCACCCACAGCTATAGCAACCACAGAACGAAACAAATGACCACGCAATGCTTCCAGGTGGTCAATAAACGACATTTCTGCCCGCTCTTCTGCTGTTCTCCGTCTTTTAAATAAAGCCATTGGTGTTAATAAGTGGGCAAAGATAATAGGCACTATCAATAAAATGCCCGTACAATATACGGGCTGGATGTAAATTAAGTTTTCAACAGATCATCCGCCTCTGTAAAAACATTATTTAAGTATTTTGAGCTTTACCATTTCTATCCGGGTATCGCCAACATTTAAAATATCAAACTCGTAGTCGTCTATGATAATGCGTTCTTTTTGTTGCGGAATGGTTTCGTGGTGATTAATAATATAACCCGACAAAGTTTCGGATTCTTCGTCACCCGGGAAAGCCAATTCATATTTGTTAGAAAGATAATCAAGCTCTAACCGGCCTGAAAAAATATACTCATTTTCCGACAAGCGTTTTTCTACAAATTCTTCGCTGTCATATTCATCATGAATTTCACCAAAAATTTCTTCTAAAAGATCTTCCATGGTTACAATGCCGGCTGTTCCTCCAAATTCGTCAACTACCCAGGCTATACTTTTCCGGTCTTTGGTGAATTTATTTATCAGGTCGCTGGCGCTCATACTTTCGGGTACAGCAGGTATAGGCAATAATATGGTTTGTATTGTGTCCGGATTTTTAAAAAGGTCTAACTGATGGATATAACCTATAATATTATCTATGTTTCCTTCGAACACCAGCAATTTGCTAAGCTTGGTTTCAACAAATTTTTGACGAACGATTTCAACACTGGACCTGCTGTCCACAGCAATAATTTCTTTACGCGGAACAAGACACTGGCGAATTTTGGTTTTGGGAAGTTCCAATGCGTTTTCAAATAATTCTGTGTCCAATTCCGCTGTTTCAAATTCATCTTCGCCTTTTTCCTGGAATAAAGTTTCTAAATCACTTCTTACAAAACCTTCTTTTTTGTCATCCATCCGTACGTTGAAAACGTATTTCAATACCCAATTAGAAATATTGATGAAGAGCGTAGCTAATGGTTGAAGTAATTGATAAAATAAATTCACTACCCACACCAGTCTTGATAAAATGACATTACTATGTGCCCTGAATATTGACCGCGGAATAAACTCACCGAAAACCAGCACAATAAATGTTGCAAGCACAATATCTAATCCAAGCCTAACAACTTCAAATTCTACCGGTATTCGCAAAAGATTCCACAGGGGCGCTGTAACAGCGCTAAAAAGCATTACAAAACAAATTAAAGAAATAGCAAAACCCAGGGTAGTTGTTCCTAAAAAGATTTCAGGGGTTTTAATCAGGCGTGATAGAAGCCTTGCGCCTGGCTTTCCTTGTTTTTTCTTTAATTCAATACCAAAACGATTAACGCTGTAGAAAGCCATTTCAATACCAGCAAAAAAAGCCATCATTAAGATGGTAACAAAGAACCAAGCCAAAACACTTCCCGGTATCATAAACATAAAGATATAAAAACGATAGTAGTAGCCTAATCTATAAAGTCTAAAACAAGCGCTTCGGCTTCCTGGCAAGCGTGGTTTAAATCGTCATTAACAATAACATGGTGAAACGAATGCTTAAAAGAAAGTTCATAAGCGGCTTTGCTCACCCTTGCATTCAAAGATTCTTCGCTTTCTGTACCACGGCCGGTAAGCCGTTTTTTTAATTCATCTACAGAAGGCGGTTCTATAAATAACGATAACGTTGTTTCCGGGAACTGCTGCTGCACGTGAATGGCGCCCTTTACATCAATATCCAACACAGGCACTTTATTCATAGCCCATATCCTTCGCAACTCCGAAATTAAAGTGCCGTAATATTTGCCTTCGTAAACCATTTCCCACTCAATAAATTCTTCGTGCTGAATTTTGAATGTAAAATCCTCCTCGCTCATAAAATAATAATCAACTCCATTTTTTTCTTCGCCTCGGGCTGGCCGGGTAGCTGCGGAAATAGAAAAAGCCAACCGATCGGGATATTTATTAAGCAGGTAACGAGTAATGCTTGTTTTACCTGCGCCTGAAGGTGCCGTTAGGATTATTATTTTTCCGGGATGTGCTATGTTCATTAGGAACAATAAAATTTGGCCGAAGTTAAGGTGCAGCCTTTAGCCAATTACGAAAGCGTAATTAAATTAATGCTTCGTGGCTATTTTATAAAGGTTTCTACTTTTAACTTTGAGTGTGCAGCACGTAGAATTTTTTGATAAGGACCACTTTGAATACCGCTACCATCGCAAAAAGGCCAAAAAACATTTATTACAGTTTATTGAATTTTTTTGGGAGATCGATTTTGAAGACCTCTGGCAAAAGTACCCGCAAGGATTTTCAGATGCCTTGTTCCCGAACCTTGGTTACACTTACCTGATCAACCTGGGAACTCCATTTGTGATGCAATTGGAAAAGGAAAAATACGAAGTGCGTTCTGATGCTTTTTTGCCAAGATTTAAGAACATGATCTGCCATCATTCTGTTGGCAATAAAATATTCGGGATAAAATTTAAAGTATCGCCGATAATATTAGAGAAGAAGATCAACTTCTCTGAATACAAAGAATACATTTACCCGCTTGCTTATTTAATCGATAAAAAAATTGTCGAAAAAATAAAAAATGCAGATTCGTTTGCGAAAAGAGTTGAAATTATTTCTCATTATTACGATAAGATAATTGAACAACAGGTTAACCCATTAAAGCAGGTTGAAGTAGTAACGCAAATATTAAATGATTGTAACGAGGAAAATAATTTTACTATTTCGATTGAAGAACTTTCGCACAAGTATAATATTAGCAGCAGGACATTACAGCGTTATTTTGAGGCCACTACTAGTATTAGCAGTAAACAGGCTTTACAAATAATGAGGATTAGAAAAGCGGTAGAACATTTCACCACTTCGCCATCAACTTTTCATTTTAGTGATTATGGCTATTACGATTACAGCCATTTTTACAAACACCTAAAACAATTTTTAAATAAACACACCATTGAAATTGTGGACCCGCATTTAAAGCTTTTAAATGCATCTTATTTATTAAAATAAAATGGCCAGTTATACCTGGCCATTTTTTAAAATTAGTTTCCGCCCGCTCGCCTGATTTCTTCTTCCGAAGCAGTTGTTCGCTTTCTTGCTGCCTGTATTTTACTACTGCCGAAACGATAGGTAAAGTTCAAACTTGCCACACGAGATTCCCTGTAAGCATGCCAGTTCTCTACATATTTTCCTTCGTAAGTAATGGTAGATCTTGGCCTGTTGGTCCAAAAAATATCTGACATATTTACTCTAACGGTGCCTTTCCCTTTAAGCACTGTTTTTTGTGCACCAGCTGCCAGGCCCCATTGTGGTTTTGAATTAGAATAACCATAACGGCCACCTGTATTTAGATTCGCATTCAATTCTGCACCCCAACCTTTTTTAAAAGTAAACGTGTTATTGGTTCTAAGGTTAGCGGCAGGACCTCCATTGCTTATTGAAACACCGGCGATGTTAGCATTTATGTGATTATAATAAACATTAATGTTATTGATCATGTTCCATACGCTGCTGATGCGAATGGGAAGTGTTGATGTCAATCCAATATAATCAGATGAAGTAAGATTTACAGGAATCTGAACGGTTATATTAGAATCCTGGCCGTCTTTAATTTCAAATGATGGTATCACATCCAAAATAGGCGATAGAACCATATCCTGCGGATCTTTTGTACGGCTGTATCCTAATGTAAAATTTAAATTTTTGACCGTGTAATTCAATTCATAAGACCAGGTCATTTGTGGTTTTAAATTCGGGTCGCCGGTACTATAAATTGTAGCATCAATCTGGAAAAGGAAAGGATTAAGTGTTCTGTAGCCGGGCCGATCAATTCGGCGGCTTACTGAAACACCCAGGGTTTGATTTTCTTTCAATTTGTAATTGAAATAAGCACTTGGGAACAGTTCAAAATAATCTTTTTTAAAACTGCTGTCACCCTTTACCTGGCGTGTTTCTAAATTAGTTTGTTCACCACGCAAACCAAATTGTACATTGAACTTTTTGAATTCCTTACTAAAGTTTGCATAGCCTGCATTATTATATTCTTTATAAAAAAAACGATTGGTTTTTCCACTATCTACAACCGTTTCATTTGGATAAACATTAAAAAACTTTGCATCGTTGTCTGAAGAGACATAGCTGGATTTGAGCCCTACTTCGAACTTCGCACCTTTTTTCAAAGGATTGACATAATCCACCTTGGCAGTTTTTAATGTCAAATTTCCATCCTGGTCTCCATCTAAAATATCGTCCTCACGTTTTTTGGTTCCATTCAATTCATAAAAACTACTTAATGTTCTGGTTATAGATGCTGTATTAAAAACGCCATAATCAATGTCCGCGGTTAACTCCCGGCCTGTACTATCAAAGCGATGTTTGAAATTTAAATTGCTTACGGCATTTTCAAAATGATCCTTATTGGTTCCGGTTGATAAAAAGCTGAAGTCAGGCTGGTAATTGATGTCATTGACAATTGTATTTATTTCTGCCGTACGCCGAAAGCTATTAAAATTGCTGTTGACAACAAAACCAATGGTTGTTTTTGGCGATGCAAAATAATAAGCACCAAATCGTATGGTGTTTGAAGTAAATGGCATTACTGCATAATTGTCTTTATCATCCGA
>JAKFCI010000154.1:0-3159 GCA_036676725.1 Chitinophagaceae bacterium | reverse complement strand
AACGATTTTAAAATGGCCTCCGGTATGGAAGACATTATTGAGCTGGATTTTAAAAATAAAAATATGCGTCGGGCCATGATCGATGCAATGAAGTTTTGGGTTAAAGAAACAGGTATTGATGGATTTCGTGCAGATCTTGCTTTTTGGGTAGAACTTGATTTTTGGGTAGAAGCAAAAGCTGAATTGGAAAAAGTAAAACCACTTTTTTGGTTGGGAGAATTGGATCCTTTGGAAAAGCCGGAGTATATGCAGGTATTTGATGCAGCCTACACATGGACGTGGATGCACAAAACAAGAGAATTTTATGAAAAGGGTTTAACAGTTTTGGCTTTGGATACAGTGCTTCAAAAATATGTTGCAGCACCTGGTATTAAAGCATGGTTTACTACTAACCACGACGAAAATAGTTGGAATGGCACCGAGTATGAAAAATATGGTGATGCAGCTAAAGCACTTGCCGTATTTAGTTGCACGTGGAAAGGACTACCGTTGATGTATAGTGGACAAGAATTGCCAAATAAAAAACGTTTAGAATTTTTTGAAAAGGATACAATTGAGTGGAATAATAAATATGAGTTAGAGGCGTTTTATAAAACAATTTTGAATTTACATTCCAACCATCCAGCGTTGAATGCCGACGCTGATGTGCAGCGTTTAGAAACAACAAGTAACGAAAATGTGCTGGCTTATTTGCGTAAAAGCGGTGATAGGGAAGTGCTGGTCATTTTAAATCTTTCTAAAAATGATAATTTAAAATTTAGCATACTCGACCCGAATGTAAAAGGAAGATTCGTGAATTCTTTTTCAAAAGCAGAAAGCGACTTTAATAGCGGCAAAGATTTTATTATGCAGGCCTGGGAGTTCCAGGTTTTTGAAAAATGATCAAATTAAAATCGATCCTTTATTACCGATAGGGGCCACGGTAAATGGTTCCATCTATGAAAATAGTAGGGTTGATTTATACTGCCGAAGTTTTTATAAAAATGGGCGATGCCGTTAATATCAGAACCTTCGAAATCAAGCAACAAATTTTGCCCGGAAAATTCTTTTATCAATTGATCGATTAAATAATGATTGGCTTTTAATTTTCTACCAGCTTTTGTGGTTGCTGATAGTACAAAATATATTCTTTTGCCATCCTTTAAACAAATGGCGGTACTTAATTCATCGTTTGTCTGGTTACTAACCTGCCGGATTATTAATTCATTTTTGGTTGATAATTTTTTACAGAGCAGCGCAAAGTTTTTATAATCATTGTCACTAATATTCATTCGGTTTTTATAAAGCTGCTGAAAGAGCGTTATTCCTTTATCAAACTGGTTGGTAATAGAATAGATAAGGTTGTTTTTATATGCTTTTGTAAGATTGTTATTCAAATCAGTTTTGTAATTCTTTTTTAAAGCCGAATAACCTTCCTTTAAATTCAGTATGTAATTATTTTTTTTAGAGAATTTTTCCTGTTCATTATTAAAGTTGAAATTATACTCTCCAAATTTAAATTTATTGTCGGTCAGGGAAACCATTTGATCCATGATTTCTTTTGACAATTGTTTAGGTGCAATTATTCCTAACTGTTGTACAAATGGCGGCATGCATACATACTTAATTTTAAATTTTTGCTTGTAGGTCAAAGGCAAAACAGCTTCGTAGTCATTTAAAATAATGCCTGACCAATTTTGCGACATCGAATCCAGGTAATAACTTTTATTATAAATTAATCCGTTAGCACAACGATCAATTAAGGCATCCCATTTAACAATATCAATTTCATTTCGCTCAAGGTATTTAATATGATCAGCCATTAAAATGAAAAAGTATTACCTAAAAAGGTTTGTTTGGTTATGCGGTGTATATCAATGCTGAAAGTGATCTTTTTCCCGAACTTATTTTGCTCGGGCAAGGTTTTTAAATAAGTTTTGAAATCGCTGCTATAAATAAGGGGCGCATAAATGTTTACAATGTTTTTGATCAGCGATAATTGTAAACCGCCAACAAATAAAAACTTGCTTGTTTGTGGATCGCTTTTCCATGCCTCAGAAAATGTTCCTACATCTAAAAATAATTTTAATGGAATGGCAATTGGAAATATATTTTTTGGAAGAGAGGTATTAAAATTCATTGCCGCTACCCAATCATCTGACCGGCCTTGTAAAAATTCATATTGATCGATACGTAATTTCATGGCGCCATCTCTTATCATAATTTGTTGTGCAGCCAATCCATTATTCTTACTTACAGATGCATCATTTCCAAACGATGCCGTTCTGCCAACAAAATAATTGCTGTAGGTAAAATCTTCTTCGCCGGTTACGCCTAATAGTTTTGGCTGGTAGATAAATGTTGAAAAAGGATTTGCTTCATCCTTATTTATATAGCCAAATTTTGACAGGAACAACCGAACAGAAGCGCCACCGCCTTTTGAGTAATTAAAAAAATAATTGCCGGTAAAGTTGGCCCGGTAAAAGCCTTTTCCTTGCTGCACCTGGATTTGGTAATCGTATGGATATAACGTTCTTCTATCAGATGTTGAATAGGTGAGTTGATTAACGTACCGATTTGTTGTAGCCATGCTATCAACATAAAATAATTCGTTGGTAGACTTTATGACAAATTTGCTGAATTCTTTTTCTTTTATAAAATAACTGCGTGCTTCAATCCAGTTCTCTTTGGTGCTTTTTGGAGCCTGTTTAAAAGTAAGCCGTGCCGCAGGAGTAATCTTTGTAAAACGTTCAAAAACCTTGGTTTCATTACTATCCAAATGTTGGTTTTTAGAGAAGGATAAACCACTAACACCAAAATCAACTTTTTGAAAAACACCTTCCGGGTAGAGAGCATAATTCAAATTAGTAATACCATTCAATTTTTTTGATCCGGTACCATAAAGAGGCATTACTAAAAATTGGAATGAGGAAGGGGGCAATTTATAATTTGTAACTATGCCTCCAACCATGAATTTATCATAGTTATTATAACCTAAAAGTGGTGAAATAATGAGTGCATTCTTTGCGGGTTCTAAAAAATATTTCTGGAAACTTTTTGGTTTAAGTGCCGATAGAATTTTGAAACCGGTAAACTGTTGATTTGGTAAGATGCCTGTCGTATCTAATAGAGCAATTGTTTCATCTGAAGAATTACCTAATCTGGAAGCAATGTTCTTCT
>JAKFCI010000153.1:0-2141 GCA_036676725.1 Chitinophagaceae bacterium | reverse complement strand
CTGGCATTAAGGAAGTGGATCCTGCAGTAGTTGATGCTGCATTTGGAATGGGCATGACCCATAAACAGGTTTTATTAAAAATTCAATTGCCCTTAGCCATGCCTGTTATACTTGCCGGAATCCGAACAGCTACGGTGATCAATGTGGGTGTGGCAACACTGGCAGCATATATTGCAGCTGGTGGTTTGGGAGAATTTATTTTTGGGGGCATTGCTTTAAACAATACCAATATGATACTGGCAGGTGCCATTCCTGCTGCCTTACTTGCTATATTATTTGATTTCGCATTATCCATTGTTCAAAAATTACAGGTGCGAAAAATGCGAAGAGTAGCATTGATTTTGCCTGCCGTTTTGCTGGTATTTTCATCTTTTTATATCATTCCTTTTTCCGGTAAAAAAATGCTGGCAGGTTTTACACCGGAATTCATGGGGAGAGAAGACGGGTATCTTGGCTTAAAAAAAGTTTATGGTTTAAAGATTCCGACTGTAGTTATCAGCGATGCAGTAATGTATAAAGCAGCGTTTGAAAAAAAACTGGATGTGATCAGCGGGTATAGTACGGATGGCCGGTTAAAAGCATTCGACCTGGTTACCCTGAAGGATGATCAAACCATTTTTCCACCTTATTATGCAGCCCCCCTGGTAAGACAAGAATCATTAACAAAATTTCCAGAACTGGAGCCGGTGCTCAATATGTTATCCGGTAAGATCAACGACAGCATCATGACGGATTTGAATTATCGCGTAGATTATTTAAAACAACTTCCCGAACAGGTGGCCAGGGAATTTTTACAACAACATTCATTGTACAGACCTCCGCAAAATGGAAAAGGCGGCATTGTACGCATCGGTTCAAAAATTTTTGGCGAGCAATATATACTTGTCAGCATGTACAGCATGCTGATCAAAGGGTACACCAACCTGCAGGTTGAAACAAAAACTGGGTTGGGCGGAACCAAAATATGTTTTGATGCGCTGACCAATGACCAGATCGATTTTTATCCGGAATATACGGGCACAGGACTGCTTGTTTTATTGCAACCTTCCAAACAGGAGTTGCAAAAAGTGATAGGCGATAAAGAGGCAACTTATCAATTTGTAAAAACAGCATTTCAAAATAAATTCAATCTTGTTTGGCTTCAGCCCATTGGTTTCAATAATGCCTATGCGCTGATGATGCGCAGGCAACAGGCAAAAGACCTGGGTATTCAAAGCATTTCTGATCTGCGGGATTATTTGAGCAAGAAATAATAGCGATGATTAATAATGGTATGTATACCTCAGGCCCATTTTTATAAAGTCATGTTGCTGCAATGCCTATAATTTAAGGTATTCTGCTAGTGTCATTATCCTGGTCTTTCCAAATTTCTTAATTATTAACAAATCTTCGTCACCTGTTAATAAAAAGTCCGCATTGCCATCTTGGCTTAATGCAAGTAAAAAGTTGTCTTTCTTATCTCTGCAAATGTGTACTGAAGTTGTCACTTCGACAAAATCGGCATAGCGATAAATATCACTGAACAAATTACTTATGTCTGAAGAGGAAAATATCTTTTTGAATTTTGGCCTTTCTACAACTTCTATAAATTCATCTATAAGTTCAGTGCTAAAAATTAGTCTTGCAGATCCAGACTTAAGAATTTTGTCAAGCTTTGAGTAAGTTCTGGAAATGAGAAAACTGATCCAAAGGTTTGTATCGACAACAAGCTTTTTTGGTTTATTTGTCATACCGCTTTCTTCTAACAGCTTCCACTTCTTTAGTTATTTCGTCAAAGGAAATTTTTGACTTCTTTGCTCGTAACTTTCTAATGGTTGTAAAAAAAGCGTTTTGCTTATTGTCTTTAATAGCGATAAGATTTAAGTCAGCAAGGTTTTGAAGTAGCTTCTTAGCTTTTGGGTTTAATATTTCAATGTTCATTGTCGACATACATCAAATTTAATAAAAAAAACGGTAGTAGCAATTTGCGGCAAAGCAAGTAGCAACCATCACTCTTTTGCGTAATTTTTTGAACAAGGAATAATGGAGTTAATTATCCTTTTTGTTTCTTCAACGCAGATTCTCTTATAATCAATTCCGTCGGCAATACTTTTGTTTGAAAATCGGTAACAGGCCTTTTGCTTTCTATCAATTGAATCAAC
>JAKFCI010000152.1:0-2076 GCA_036676725.1 Chitinophagaceae bacterium | reverse complement strand
AAAAGACAAATCATTCAATGCTACATTAAAAACAGAATTTGATGGAAGCATAGGTAACATCAACGTTATACCCCAGGATGTGGGGAGGGTTATTTTGAATTTATTTACCAATGCTTTTTATGCAATCAATGAAAAAAAACAATTGCAACTAAATGGATACGATCCAACCGTTTCCGTAATCACAAAAAAATTAAAGGAACAAGTGGAGATCATCATTAAAGACAATGGCAACGGCATTCCTCAAAAAGTACTGGACAAAATCTTTCAACCTTTCTTCACCACCAAACCAACAGGACAGGGAACCGGATTGGGTTTGAGTTTGAGTTATGATATTGTGAAAGCGCATGGCGGGGATTTAAAAGTGGAGACAAAAGAAGGAGTGGGAAGTGAGTTTATTATTCAATTACCTGAAGCTTAAATAAAATTCATGAAGTCAACAATACTTTTTATTATTTTATTGAGCGCTGAAATTTCTTATGCGCAACAATTTCAAACCGATAGCTTATTAAAAGTGCTGGCTACAACAAACGAAGACACTGCAAAAGTTAAGTTATTATTAGTGTTAAGTGATAATTATAACAGGTATGCAAATCCAGATTCCATTTTTTTATTTGCGAATGAAGCGTTGAAATTATCACAATCTGCACGTTATCAAAAAGGGGAATTTGAAAGCAAGAAACGAATAGCTGACTACAGTTGGACTGTTGGTGATTATACAACTGCCATAAAACTAACATTGCCCATGCTTGATTACTATAGACAACAAAAAGATTCAATGAATCTTCTGTTTGCTTACATGAATTTGCTCAATAATTACAGAGATCAGGGCGACTACAAGGAAGCGTTGTATTATAGTTTGGAAGCTCTCAAGCTTCAACATCAATTAACTGCTTTTGGCCTTGGTATGGGCAATGCAATGGCGGGCTCGGTGTATTATGAAATGAACAAACTTGATTCTGCAGATGCTTATCTTAATAAAGCCTTAAGCTATCCTCCCGATATTGATATGGGCTGGATTTATTTAATAGCTGGCCGCATACAGGCAAAAATGAATAATGCCAAAACAGCTTTTAAATATTTTAAAAAAAGTATTGATTCATTAAGTTCTATTAACAACTTAAAAGATCTGGCGGGTGCCTATGTAAGTATCGGGCAATTATATAATGAATCTGGGTATATAGATTCTGCGATTCATTTCGGAAGCAAGGCATTAGATATTGCACAACAAAAAAAATTTAATAACGAGTTGTTGCAATCTTACCTTTTATTGGCGAATTCTTATGAAAAGACGGATACTAAAAAGGCGCTTGATTATTATCACCAGGCAATGAATGCCAAAGACAGTTTATTTAACCAGGAAAAGCAGCGGCAAATTCTGGGTTTTAAATTTAATGAAGAATTACAGCGCCAACAATTAGAAAAAGCTCAATCGGAATATAACGACCAGATAAAAATCTATATACTTCTTGCAGCCTTAGCTGCATTTATTATTATTGGTTTTATCCTTTATCGCAACAACCGTCAAAAACAAATAGCAAATGCGTTGCTGCACCAACAGAAAGAAAAAGTAGAAACTACTTTGTCGGAACTTAAATCCACCCAATCCCAACTCATACAATCTGAAAAAATGGCGTCTCTTGGTGAGCTTACTGCCGGCATTGCCCATGAAATTCAAAACCCGTTGAACTTCGTTAATAATTTTTCGGAAGTGAATACAGAACTGATTGATGAATTAGCGCAGGAAGTGGACAAGGGAAATTTGGAGGAAGTGAAAGCAATCGCAAAGGATATTAAAGAGAATGAACAAAAAATAAACCACCATGGCAAAAGGGCTGATGCCATTGTAAAAGGCATGTTGCAACACAGCCGCAGCAGCAATGGTGTAAAAGAACCTACCGATATCAATGCCTTGGCAGATGAATATTTACGACTTGCTTATCATGGGTTGAGGGCAAAAGACAAATCATTCAATGCTACATTAAAAACAGAATTTGATGGAAGCATAGGTAACATCAACGTTATACCCCAGGATGTGGGGAGGGTTATTTTGAATTTATTTACCAATGCTTTTTATGC
>JAKFCI010000151.1:0-18545 GCA_036676725.1 Chitinophagaceae bacterium | reverse complement strand
ACACTTTGTTGGTATTCGGCAGAGCGTTCAATTATTTTATCGAGTTCGTCCTTGTCGAGCCAAACACCGCGGCAACTGGGGCAGTAATCAATTTCAATTCCTATGCGTTCTTTGGTGACAAGCGTTGCATTGCAATTGGGGCATTTCATGGTAAAGCCTTTCGTTATTTACAGCAAGATGCGTACCCGATTGATGTTATTGTGGCAATAGAAATACCTTCCCCACAGGTAAAGAAATCCCTTATGCAAGTAAGTGTGAAACCCCAGGTTAAAAATTAACCAATGATTTTTTAATCCCTTTCTTCATCCAGCTCATCTTCTTTTCCATTGCGGTGTTGGTCTGTAGATGCAGGGTTGCCGGTAGAGCGTTCGCCTGTATCCTGCATGCCATGGTAACCACCGGGTTGCTTGGTTTCGCCTCTTGTTTTTAAATCTTTTTCCAGTTGATCGTTAGAAAGGAAGCCGCCTTTATTTTCTTTTTTTGCCATCGCTGGTTTTTCATTTTATATTTCTAAAAAGATGCCAATTATTCATGCCCCATAAAACTTTTAATGGGCGAAATTTTATTGGAACCAACAAATTGCACTTGCGAACTGTTGTAACTTCAAACAACAAAATTCCCTGCCATGGATCAGCAAATCATTAACCTTTATGATGAGTACACCCACCGCCCTTTGAGCAGGGAACAGTTTTTAAAACAACTGGTGGTACTCGCCGGAAGTACGGCAGCAGCGCTTTCAATTCTTCCTTTATTGGAAAGTAATTATGCAAAAGCGGCCGTTACCAACGATGGAGAATTGTTTACAGAAACGGTCAATTACCCCGGTGTGCCCAATCAAATGTCGGCTTACATAGCAAGACCAAAAGAAGAAAAGAAATACCCCGCCATTTTAGTGATCCACGAAAACCGCGGACTAACACCACATATAGAAGATGTGGCCAGAAGAGCCGCGAAAGCCGGTTACCTGGCCATTGCACCTAATGCACTTGCTGCCTTAGGCAAAACACCGGCGAATGAAGATGAAGCCCGTGCCTGGTTTGCCGAATTAAAAGCAGAAGACAACCTGCAGAATTTCATGAATGCATTTCCTTATTTAAAAACGAGAAAAGATTTTAATGGTCATGTTGGTTGCGTAGGTTTTTGCTGGGGCGGCGCGATGGCCAATAATTTGGCAGTGCATGTTCCGGAGTTAAAAGCAGCCGTTGCTTTTTATGGTCGTCCGCCGGCAACGGAAGATGTGCCTAAATTAAAAGCGGCCGTGCAATTGCATTATGCAGGTCTTGATGAAAGAGTGAATGCCGGAATACCTGCCTATGAAGAAGCATTGAAAAAAGCGGGTGTGCCTTACGAATTGTATATGTATGAAAATGTGCAGCATGCTTTTCATAACGATACATCGGCTGCACGCTACAACGAAGCCGCCGCAAAAATAGCCTGGGCGAGAACGTTAGCCTTCTTTGGTAAGCACCTGAAATAATTATTTGAAGTTACCAGTAATAAAAAACCGCCCCGGGGGGCGGTATTGTTTTTTTAGAATGTTTTTGCCGGGGGTGCAGCTTCTGCTTTTTTCTTTGCCTTTTCCGTTTGGCTCATTCCTTCCGTGATCCATGTTTCGGCGGTTTTGCCTAACAGGTAGTGATCAAAGAATTCTTTTTGCCTTTTCTGGTAATCGATCTGGTTTTCTTTTTTTGCCAAACCATGATTTTCGTCGGCATACACCAGCATGATGTGTGGCTTTTGCATGCGGCGCATGGTGCTGTACATTTCAATACCCTGGTGCCAGTCAACAGCTCCGTCTTTATCGCCAAAGGCAACAAGCAAAGGTGTTTTAATATTCGCTGCCTGGTACATAGGCGAGTTGCGCATATGATCTTCCATTCTTTCGTACCATGGTCCATCAAAGCGGCCCTGGCTGGTTTCAAAGATCTTTGCATCCGGTGTACCCGTGTTCCAGTAAATAGAATTACTCATGGAAATTAAATTGGTAAGCGGTGCACCTGCAATGGCTGCTTTAAACATATCCGTCTGCGTAATGATGAATGATGTTTGGTAAGCGCCCCAGCTATGACCCATTAATCCTAATTTGTTTTTATCGATCATGCCGGTTTTTAAAACTTGTTCAACTGCAGGTACTACGCAATTAACAGCGCTGATGCCCGGGTCGTTTGTTTTGTATACAATGTCAGGACGGAAAACAAAATAACCATTGGTGGTAAAGTTGGTGGTGTTGTATGCACTGCGCGGGTTTGGTGCAAAATAATTATGTACCGTGCTCGACAACTCCTCGTAGATGTAAGTGATCATCGGGTATTGTTTGCCGGCTTCGTAATTAGCAGGATAATACAGCGCACCCTGCATTTGCTTGCCATCTTTATTGGTATAGTTGATCAACTCGCTTTTACCCCAGTAATAATTTTTTTGCTGCGGGTTGGTGGTGGCTACTTCTTTGGCGTCGTTAAAATGATTGGTGTAAAACAAAGAAGGCGACTGGTCGTAATCCTGTTTTACAAAAAGGAAAGTGTTTGCATCTTTAGCTTTCACCAAACGATCAACGCGGTTGTCTTCAAAAACCAGTGGCGTAAGTTTTCCTTTTTCCAATTTAGCGTAACCATACTTTTTGTTCTTGTCGCCGTAAGCGGCAAAGTACATTGGCTTTGTGTCGTCAATATAGGGCTCTTCAAAATCAAGACGGGTAAAGCGATAACGGGTTTCTGTTTTTTCGCCATCCGTTAATTTGCGGGCTCCTTTGCCATCGGGCTTTACGGCCCACACGTTGTATTCATCATACAATAAAACTTCTTTGTCACCTTTCAACCAACCGGGTGAACCAACAGCAGGGCGGGAGGCAGGATGGTCATCACGAACATCCCAGAAATCAGATTTAATATTTTCCGTGATGTTGGTATTTTGCCCGTTTGTTACATTGTACGTCCACCAATGTTTGTCTTTAAAATAAAGCAGGTATTTACCATCGGGTGAAGTGCGGGGAAAGTTGTTGCCGCCGGCTAAAGTTTTTTCAAACGCCAGTTTGCTTTGCCCTGTTTTTACATTAACAAGGTAGGCATCCATGAAATCTTCTTTGAAGGCCGGTTTGTATTTTTTGTTTGTATAGACGATGGCGTATTTCTGGTTGCCTGTAACCATTGCCATTGGCGCTTCTTCTGTTGTTAGCTGAAACAGTTTATTGTTATCCAGGTTCCATGCAGAAAGCGAACTCAATATAGTGTCTTGTCCAAGCGTGATCTTTTGACGCGGCTGGATCTCGGCGTCTTTCCAATGCCAGATATCTACGCCTGCTAATTTTTCTGCTGTTGTTCCTTTCTTCGCGGCAATGATGGCACGGGTGCTGTCAATACGGGCTGTATCTTTTCGTGTCATTGAATCACCAGCTTTGCGGTCTTCTTTTTTTGCCAGTTCATTATACGTCCATGGCTTTAATCCAAAGAAAGCAGTTGTCATGTCATCGCTCAATGATAGATTAGAACCGGTAAAAATGCGCTGGCCTTTTGGAAAGTCTTTTGTTGTTTCGGGATCGAGTATTTTAAGTGCAGGTGTTTTTGTTGAAAGATGGTACGTATACACTACTGCATTGTCTTCTTCGTAACGGTCTTTACGATAGCTTTTGAAAAAGGCAAGTCCGTCGCCTTCTTTTTGCCAGGTTAATTTTGAGAATTTAGAAGTATCACTGGCCAAAACTTTAAGTGTATTATTATTCAAACCATACAATTCAATAGAGTTGCCCGCAGTATTCGCTGATTCAACTATGTAGGCAAGATGATCGCTTTTTTTATTGAACGCATACTCGGTAACGTTACCAATGGTACGTGTAGTACCGTCTGTTAAGTTTTTCACCAGGAGCACAGCGCCTTTGTCTTTATTTTCTTTGGGTGGTGTTAAGTAAGCCGCTAAAAATTTACCGTTGCGTGAAAAGCCAAAGCGGCTGATGTTTTTAATTTCTTCGCGTTTGCCTGTTTTTAAATTGAGCAGTCCCATTTTATATTCAATGGGTTTGGAAGCGTCAATTAGTTTTTCAGCTTCTTTAAAAGGCAAGCCAATACGGTAAGCCAGCCATTGGTTGTCGCCGGAAAATTCGGCGCCGGTAGCAAATTCCAGTTTGTACGTTTTGTTGTTTGCTTTATTCACTACATACAATGTATCGTTGTCTTGTTGTACGGAAATACCGTACATGAACCATTCTCCATTAGGCGACAGGCCTGTAGCGGCAAGGGTTTGCCACTTGCCATAGTCTTCCGGTGACAGGTGGTTTTTTGTTTGTGCATTGGTGTGAGAAAAAAAGAGAAAGCTTAGTACTAAGCCGGTTAATATCGGTTTGAACATGCAGGTTGTTTGTTTAGGCGTTTAAGATAAATGATGTACCGCAGGTAAAGAAATAATTTATAGGTAAGGAAAGAAAGGCGGATGGAAATTGCTGCCTGGCATTGCGAACGTACAAGTGTGCGACGCAACCGGGCTTGCTTTTTATACTTTAGCCGGTAACCAAATTCAAAATTTTCATTACAACTTGCCCCCACAAAATTTGCAATAGATGGCATCGAGGTCGTGACCTTCGCGTCCGCAGGTGCGGCAAACCTCGGTGCCTTGTTTGCGGGCACGCATGGAAAGCGCCATTTCAGTTGTGACAATGCCAGTGGGTACAGCGATGATTCCATAACCAATGAACATGATGCAAGAGGCAATAAATTTTCCGAGTGGCGAAACAGGAGCAATGTCGCCATAACCAACCGTTGTAATGGTTACAATGGCCCAATAAATGCTTTCGGGGATATTGTGAAAACCATTTTCGCCTTTTTCTACGAGGTACATGATGGAACCCAGGATGATAACAAGGCTTAATACAACGAGCATGAATATGGAGATTTTCTTTAAACTGCCTTGCATGGCGGTTTTTAAAAAAGCCATTTCGGTTAAAAAATGTGTGAGCTTGAATATGCGGAAGATACGTAGCAGCCGCAATGCACGCAATACCAGTAAGGATTGCGCACCAATTAAAAATATACTCAGGTAAGATGGAATGATGGCCAAAAGATCGATGATGCCCAGGAATGAAACGACGTATTTCCAAGGCTTGTTAATACTCACCAGGCGTAAAATATATTCGATGGTAAATAATATAGTGAAGGTCCATTCGAGTATATAAAAAAAACGTCCGTATTTAATATGGTATACATCAATACTATCGAGCATGACAATAATAATGCTGATAACAATAAGAAAAAGAAGGGCAATGTCGAAAGCTTTGCCAGCCGTTGTGTTCGACTCGTAAATGGTATCGTGTAATTTTTTACGCCAGTTAGATGGTTCGCTGCGCATTCGTAAATGTAATAATAATATGCATGTTAATTTTTTGCAGCTTTCCGAATAGAAATAAGGATTAGTTGTTTTTATGAAGCATAGGATAACATTTGCCGTTGTACATTTTTACAGGAAAACAAACCTGCAAACGGCAACCATTGCCGCTTGTACTGTCCATGTTCAATGTACCATTCAGCAGGCTGGCGCGGCTGATCATATTGGTAATACCCAGACCTTTTATTTTCTGTGTTGCATCAAAGCCTATTCCATCGTCAATTACCGAGAGGCAAAGAAGCGATCCCTTTTTGGTTAATTTGATAGCAACCTTTGTGGCTTTTGCATGTTTTAAAATATTGGTCAATTGTTCCTGTGCGATGCGGTAAATAGCTAAATGTAATTCCGCATCAATCAACTTGCAAATAGCAGGTGATACATATAAGTCGATCTTCACTTCTTTTGTTGCTTGTACCGATTCAACCAAATCCCGGAACGAATCGTGCAGGCTTACATCGGTCAATACCGGTGCCGACAATCTTTTTGATAGTGAGCGGATCTCGTTGATGGTTTCATTTAAAAGGACTGTACATTTTTGTAGTGTTTCTTTTACATTCACCGATTCAGTAGCGCAAAGTTCCACGTATAATTTTACCGTGGTCAATACCTGGTTTATATTGTCGTGTAATTCGCGGCTAACATTATTGCGTTCTATTTCCTGGCCTTTAATTGCTGCGGCTGTTATTTTTTTATTTACTTCATCCCGCTCTTTATCTAAATTCTCCTGCAGCATTTGCTTTTCGCTGATGTCATGCGCAATGCCCACGATTTTTATCACATCTCCTCTTTTATTCTTTACGGGTATCACTCTTATTTCGCCCACTTTTTTACCTGCCGGGTGCACTGCAACTTCCGTATAGTCAATCACCATACCTGTTTGTACGGCTTCGTTGTATTTTGTATTGACAAGTTCATGTGAGGTTACCGGCAGCACTTCTTCAATTGTAAAACCAATTACTTTTTCACGGGGCAAGCCTGTTACTTGTGTAAACGATTCATTTATATTTTCGAACCGGTATTTATTTAATCCTTCAACATTTACCAACCACATGGGGTCAATGGTACTGTTGTAGATCATTTCAAGTTGCTGCGTTCTGCGCTCCAGTTCTATTTCACTCTTTTTTTGATCCGTAATATCATGCACCAGCGATAAAACATTCATTATACTTCCGTCGCCGTCTTTCAGGGCGGAATTATACCATTCGCAATAAAGCGCTTTGCCACTTTTCGTATAGTTTTTATTTACAAATTGATTTTGTTGAATAGAGCCATTTTGAATTCCCTCCAATACATCGGTAACTGTTTGAACATCTTCTTTGTGTATTAGTTGCAGATCTTCAATCGATCTTCCTACGGCTTCTTCTTTGGTCCATCCAAAAATTTCGGCAGCTTTGGACGACCAATAAATAACTTCCAGGCTGTTGTTTAAGGCAATAACACCCAAGGGGCAATTCTCTACATGAAAGGTCAAACTTAACTCGTCGATTGAACCGTGTAAGCTTGACTTTACCATATACTGATTTTATTTCTTTACAAATAAATGTATCATATTTTATCTATATATTATAGAGAATATTGGTAAGTGGTTAAGATTATTTATCGTCTATTAATGCCGGATGTAATGGAATAAAAAAAGAGAATGAAATAAAGATCCTGGTTGCTGATAAATATGTTGGAAAGGATGTTTTTGTTTGATTCTTAATGAAGTAGCTTTAATGTTCAAACACCTTAACCTGGATGGCCGAAACAATAAATGGCGGTAAATCTATTACCGGGCTCGATTATACTAAATTATTTGCCCAGGCACCTGCACCCATCGCCATTTACCAGGGAAAAGAACTTCGGTACTCATTTGTAAACGAAGCATATGCAAAAATATTTAATTTCCGCAGCCTGCTCGGCAAAACTGTACGGGAAGCTTTCCCGGAACTGGAAGGACAACCATTTTTCAAAATTCTTGATAATGTATATGAAACCGGGATTCCTTATCATGGTATAGAAAACCCCGCTTTGATCGACCTCAATAATGATGGGATTTTATCCACCCGTTATTACAACCTTGTTTATACGCCTTATACTAATGATGAAGGTATCATAGAAGGAGTGATGGCCTTTGGTCATGATGTAACGGACCAGGTAGAAGCGAGAAAAAAAGACAGGGAAAGTGATTTAAGGTTCCGCCAGATTGTGGAACAATCATCAGTCCCTATTCTTATATTGAAAGGCGAAGACCTTTTATTGGATGTTGCCAACGAAGCGCTTTTTAAACTTTGGAATATTGGAAAGGAAATGATTGGAAAACCTTTACTTGAGATATTGCCCGAAATGAAGGACCAGCCCTTTCATGATCTGTTATTAGAGGTTTACAACAACGGCATTTCGCATTATGGGCAGGAAACGAAAACTTATTTTAAAAGAAAGAATGGTGAAGTTGAAACCCATTATTTCAATTTCAGTTACCAACCTTACCGCGAAGAAAATGAAAAAATAAGTGGCGTTTTGGTGGTTGCAACTGATGTTACGGAACAGGTGCAGGCAAAAGCAAAATTGAAACAAAGCCAGATCAATTTTGAAAACTTGATTATGCAGGCACCGGTAGCCATGTGTGTATTGAGAGGCCCTGAATTTATATTAGAAATTGCCAATGCCCCGGTGTATGAAATTTGGGGAAAGGGACCTGGAGAATTATTGGGCAAGCCCATTTTTGAAGGTTTGACCGATGCAAAAGGACAAGGCCTTGAAGAAATAATTAATAAGGTTTATGAAACCGGTGAAAGATTTACTGCTTATGAACTCCCGGTTCAACTTCCTAGAAATTCAGGTACGGAAACAGTTTACCTGAATTTTGTGTATGAAGCATTGCATGATGAGGAGGGGAAAATAAATGGTATTATAGCTGTTGCAACCGATGTAACAGAGCAAGTGCAGGCAAGGCATAAAATTGAATACGCCGAAGAAAGCGCAACGCTTGCAATAGAATCGGGAGATCTTGGAACCTACGAAGTGAATTTGCTGAATGATGAAATGATCACTTCGCCGAGGTTTAAAGCGATTTGGGGCGTTGACGAACAAGCGCCAGACCGTGCCAGCTTAGCAAGCATGATTCACCCGGATGATTTGCCTGTACGCGACCGGGCACATAAAAAAGCCAATGAAACCGGCAAACTACATTACGAAGCCAGGATTCTTTGTAACGACGGAAATTATAAATGGGTAAAAATAAACGGCAAAGTATTATTTGATGAAAAACACAAACCCAAAAGACTTTTAGGTGTTATACAGGATATAACAGAACAAAAAACATTTGCCGAAGAACTTTCCAAACAAGTTGAAGATCAAACCAGGGACCTGGTTGAAGCCAACGAAAGGTTGGAAAGATCGAACGAAGACCTGGAACAATTTGCTTATGTTGCTTCGCATGATTTGCAGGAACCATTGAGAAAAATAAAATTCTTTAATTCTCTTGTTCTAGAAAATGAAAATTTAGGCGATGAATCACGGCGATACATTGAAAAGGTATCACACGCTGCTGATCGCATGACAGGCCTGATCAGGGATCTGTTGGAATACTCAAGGCTATCGCAAAAAAATTTCCAGTTCGAAAGAACTGATCTGAATGTCATATTCAATAATATTCTTTCTGACTTTGAATTGCTGATTTCGCAAAAAAACGGAAAAGTGGAAGCGGGCTTACTACCAACTTTGGATGCCATTCCCTTACAAATGAACCAGCTCTTTTACAACCTGATTGGCAATGCATTGAAATTTTCTAAAAGAGGTGTGCCCCCAATCATTACAGTTAGTGCAAATCAATTGACAAAGGAAAAAATTAAAGGATTTCCTGAATTAAATATTGAAAATGAATATTTCGAAATACGATTTTCGGATAATGGTATGGGTTTTAACCAACAATATGCCGATAAAATATTTACCATTTTTCAAAGGCTGAATGAAAAAAGCGTTTATGGTGGGTACGGCATTGGCCTTGCACTTTGCCGCAAAATCATAAACAATCATTCTGGAATAATTTATGCCGAAGGAAGGCCAGGCGAAGGCGCAACTTTTATATTTATACTACCTTGCAAACAACAGTAAAATTAGACAATGGAAAATGTAGCTATTGAAACGGAAAGCAAAAGAATTGATGCTTTAAAAAGGCATAACATTCTGGATACACCACCTGATGGTACATTTGACCGAATCACTAATCTTGCAGCTACCATTTTTAATGTACCTATTGCTATTATTAGTCTTGTTGATACAGACCGCATCTGGTTTAAGTCGCACTACGGCTTACCAATAAGCCAAATTGGGAAAGACCCGGGTCTTTGTGCTTCGGCAATATTATCAAATGATACTTATGTTGTTGAAAATGCGATTGAAGACCCGCGAACGCTGGCAAATCCTTTGGTAGCAGGCGATTTTGGTCTTCGCTTTTATGCAGCAGCCCCTTTGCAAACAGATGAAAATTATAACCTGGGTACTTTATGCATTATCGATAAAACGCCAAGAAAATTTTCGGAAAAAGAAAAAGCGATCCTGAAACAATTATCAGAAATTGTTATGGACGAAATGCAAAAGAGAATGGGATTAAGAGAAACGGTTCAACACATAAAAAGTTTAACAACAGATATTAATGCGCATTTAAGCGATACAATTAAAAAGGTAGAAGCATTGCCAAATGAAAACAACACGTCATTAGTTGCCTACCTTGATGCTTCAAAAATGTTTTTTACAAACATCGAGGAACAGGTAGATTATTTGTAGTCATAAAAGATGCAGCTGGTTAATTATTTAAAGAGATAGAAAACAGAAGAACAATAAAAGAATAGCAATGGCAGTAAACAGGAAAAGAGTAGTAATTGTTGGGGGTGGCTTTGCAGGAATTAACCTGATTAAAAAACTGGAGAAGGATGAGCGCTTTCAAATTACACTGGTAGATAAAAATAATTATCATTTTTTCCCCCCGCTTATATACCAGGTGGCAACAGCTTTTATTGAACCATCAAATATTAGCTATCCATTCCGGCGCATGTTTCAAAATAAACCGAACCTTCGTTTTCACATGGGTTCGCTAACAAACATAAACGTTGCAACCAATACCATTGAAACCGATACCGGCAACATTCCGTACGATTATTTAGTATTAGCTGTTGGTACAGAAACCAATTATTTTGGAATGGAAAATGTAAAAAAACATGCCCTTCCAATGAAGACCATAGATGATGCACTTAACCTGCGTAACCATATTTTATTAAATATGGAACAGGCAGTTAGGGCAACAGATATTGAAGAAAAAGAACGTTTGCTGAATATTGTCATAGCTGGTGGCGGACCCACCGGCGTAGAAGTGGCAGGCATGCTTGCAGAAATGGGGCGCAATATTGCATCGAAAGAATATCCCGAAATTGTAGATCTCCAATCGCACATTCATTTAATAGATGCAGGCCCGGTATTGCTGGCACCAATGAGCAAAAAATCGCAGGAAGAAGCGACAAAAGTTTTAAAAAAACTGGGTGTAAAAATCCAGCTGAATACGGCCGTAAAAGATTACCAGGATGGCGAAGTTGTTTTAGCAAACGGGCAAACAATTCCAACAAATGTTTTGATCTGGGCCTCTGGTGTTACAGGACGTGAGTTACCTGGTTTACCGAAGGAAAGCATCGTAAAAGGCAGGAGGGTAGAAGTTGACGAATACAACAAGGTTAAAGGAACTCAAAATATTTTTGCACTTGGTGATATTTGTTTTCAAACAACCGATCCGGCTTTTCCTAACGGGCATCCACAGCTGGCGCAGGTGGCCATACAACAGGGAGAAATGCTTGCAAAGAATTTAAGAAAACTTGAAAATAATGATGCGCTGAAACCCTTTATTTATAATGATAAAGGAAGCATGGCCATTATATCGAAATACAAAGCGGTGGTGGACCTGCCAAAACTATTCTTTAAAGGTGTATTTGCCTGGTTCGTTTGGTTGTTCATTCACATTATACCACTGGTGGGTTTTAGAAATAAAGTAAAACTTGCTTTTAGCTGGTTTTGGTCTTTTATTTCAAACGATCCAACTTTACGATTGATCATCAGGCCCGGGGTAGAAGAGCAAGTAATGGAAAGCGAAAAAGTAAAAGCGACCTAATCGGTTTATTTTTTAGTTGGTGTAGCATTAAAGGCGAACTCCTAATTAATTTTTAAAAATTGCTCCTTGTGTATTCCTTCTGTACTGGTAAGGGTTACAAAGTATATTCCTTTTTTAAAATTTTGCAAGTCTAGTGTAGCTGTTTTTGCAGCATTATTTATTTTTTGTTCAAATATTTTATTGCCGGTGGCATTAAATACAACGATACTTGCATTGGTTAAAGGTTTTGACCAGGTCAGTACTGCTTCTTTAATAGCAGGATTTGGATGCAATTGAAAACCCAAAGATGCGATACTAACATTTGCAGCAAGAATTTTTGAATAAAATGTTGACCCGTTTATACTTGATAATTTTAACCGGTAATAATTTTTATATTCTGTTATCTTATCATCAATGAAAGAATAACTGGTAGCCCCGCTGGAGGATTGTGAAGGCGTGAACAATTTTAAATCAACCCATTTGTTATTATTTAATTTTTGAACTGTGTATTCATCCTTTTCTGAATCCTGCGAAACTTTCCAATGTAAGGTCACATTAGATGAACGAACGGTTAAATTAAAAGATTGAAGTTTTATTGGTAACACACCAAAAACAAAACCGCCATCGTCTGCAGAACCAATGCTACCAGATGTTGAACCACTCGTATATTTCGGACCGGAAACAACACCATCATTTTGTCCACTATATTTTAAAACACCACCCATTGTAATTTGTTCGGAATTTGATCCCTTGGTTGTGATTTTTCCTCCTGCATACAATTGCACCAGGCTGCCACTACTAAGATCAAGCTTACCAGATGGATCGAAATCCAAAGTGCCATAAATATAAATCTTAAGCGTTGGGAGCGTAGATCCATATACAGGACCTTTTACGGTGATGGAAAGTACCGACGGGATATAAACGACGTCACCATCCTGGGGTACACCTACCGGGTTAAAATTTGTTGCATTGGACCAGCCTTGACCGGTGTTGGAAATAACAATTTTATCAACAGCATGGGTGTAAATAGAAAGCAGCAGTAATACAGCAATTAGTACATTTCTCATAGCATGGATTTGGTTTAATTCATACCTACAAGGCATAATAAATATACTTTATAAGTAGAAAGTCTTAGACAAAATAGGACAAATCATTAACAATCACAAGGAATTTTGCAAAAATCGTTTATACCTGGTTGTTACCCGGCAACAGCAATGAACAGTTGAAAAAAGAATGGATACTATAAAGAAGTAAGCATCAATATTTTGTAAGTGTACGCAGGGTAATGGAATAACGTTCATGCTTAACCGGGGCAATACTATGTTGCCATTCGGACCTTGATGGTCCTTGCATTACATAAAGAGAGCGACGTTTTACAGGGATGGAAATGTTATTTGCCCTTGTTTGCTTTTCTTTATCAACGGGTCGAAAACGGAAAGTACAGTCTGAGAGAATTGAAAGGCCTGCAATAAGGTCGAAAGGCGGCGCATCCCTGTGCCAATTGATAACGGCCCCAACAGGATAAGCTAATACTAGTAATTCAGCGAATTCATTTGCTTTAATTGAAAGATGTGCTGCAACCTTGTTAATAATTGGGTCAAACTGGTTTGGTATTTCTTTGCCTTTTGAAAGTGTCTTTCGTTCAAAACTCCAATCGTAACCGAAGCTGGCTACTTTTCTTTTGGCTTCAAACCCCTGGAAAATAAATGTATGTAACTCAGTATTTGTTATTAGATCTATCAAATGCATTTCTTCTTCTTCTGAAATAAAGTTCTCGAAGTAAAGAAAGCCTTTTGGCGTGCGGGGCTCTATAGGAAATAAGGTGTTCATCATTTAAAAACAATATCAAAAATCCTTATTAAATCATGTAAAATAGCTGCCAGCTAATATTTTTGGCAGGGCTTATTTTTCAAACATCACTTTACTCAATTTAAAACATTGAAAGGATATGTTTATAATATTTATTATTAATGCACTTGATTAAATTTGTTTTATGGATAACCGTTCCGAGTTGGCGTTGGACAATTTTAAAAACTTTGTAGGCATTAAGTTCCAGTTGTACAATAGCTTGTTTACATCGCTGCCTTTTCATCGTATAGAAAAAACAGGAATTTTGCTTTCATTGTTCTTAAACAATTGCGAGGAAGGTTATGATAAAAAACTAAGTCCATTTGAAATTGTAGAAGATTTTTTTAACCGGTTCACATCCATCAAGGAAGATTCAGAAAAAACGGATTTGCTTTTCAGGTTTGTTCAATATGTAGAACGGCAGGTGGTATTGTTTGATGCTTTGGAAGATGCAGCTTTCAAAGAAATTAATGATATCAGGGGAGTGGGTTCTATGAAACAATTAGAAACCAAAGTTGAACAAGAAGGCCTACATGATGCACTGTTGAAAAAGCTGGAGGAATTTTCTGTAACACTTGTATTAACCGCACATCCCACGCAATTTTACCCGGGTACGGTACTGGCAATCATCGATGATCTTTCCAAGGCATTAAATGATAACCAGGCAAGCCTGGTAAATATGTATTTGCAGCAATTGGGCAAAACGCCTTTATTTAAAAATACCAAACCTACTCCTTACGATGAAGCGGTGAGCCTTATTTGGTACCTGGAAAATGTTTTTTACCAGGCGACAGGCAATATTGTTTCAAATTTAAAAGAGCATTATCCACAAATCGATTACAGTAAGAACCGGGTTTTAAAAATGGGATTTTGGCCCGGTGGCGACCGTGATGGCAACCCAAATGTAAATTCTGAAATCACACTAAAAGTAGCAGGCGCACTAAGGGCAAGCATCATTCGTTGCTATTATCGTGATGTGCGGGAATTGAGAAGGCGACTCACTTTTAAAGGCGTTGAACACCTTATTATTGAACTTGAAGCAAAGCTGTATAATGAAAATATAAATGCCTACAAACATCCAACGCTAAATATTAAAGACATTTTAGATCCACTTTACCAGGTTCGCGAAACACTTATTACACAACACAATGGTTTATTTCTTTATTTACTGGATAACCTGATTGATAAAGTGGAAGTTTTTAGGTTGCATTTTGCCACGCTTGACATTAGGCAGGAAAGTTCTGTACACGGAGATGTGTTACAAGAGATAAATGAAAAAGGAAAAATCTTCCCGGCGAATTATGCTGAACTGAGTGAAGATGAAAAAATAAATCTCATTACAAACATCACTTCAAAAATAAATTCAGCGGATTACGAAGGTTTAGTAAAAGAAACGCTTCAATCTTTTGAGGCTGTAACCACAATCAAAGAAAGAAATGGGCCGCATGGTTGCGAGCGGTATATCATCAGCCAGTGTGGCAGCGCTCTCAATGTTATGGAAGTATATGCATTGTTCCTTTTAACCGGAAGCGAAAAGCAAAATTTGGATGTTGACATTGTTCCTTTATTTGAAACCATTGATGATCTGCGCAATGCACCAGGAATCATGCAATCATTGTATCAAAATGAAACGTATTTCAACCATCTTGAACATCGAAATAAAAACCAAACTATTATGGTTGGCTTTTCAGATGGTACCAAAGATGGCGGCTACCTGATGGCGAACTGGAGCATTTATAAAGCTAAAGAAGAACTAACCCGCATTTCAAAAGAATTTGGAATTGACGTTTTATTTTTTGATGGAAGAGGAGGGCCGCCCGCTAGAGGGGGAGGTAAAACACACAAATTTTATGCATCCATTGGCAGCCATATTTCAACCAAAGAAATTCAATTAACGATACAAGGGCAAACAGTGAGTTCCAGCTTTGGAACTATTGATGCAGCTCAATACAACATGGAGCAATTGTTGAACGCTGGTTTAAATAATGAACTTTTTTCTGACCAAAGCAAAGCCCTCAACGAGGTACAGGAAGATGCAATTATTCAACTTTCCGAAACCAGTTACACCGAATATAAAAAGCTGAAAGAACACCCTGATTTTCTTGAATACCTCGTAAAAGTAAGCCCGTTAAATTATTACAGTGAAACCAATATCAGCAGCAGGCCGTCAAAAAGAAAAGGTGCTGCAAGTATTACTTTGCAGGATTTAAGGGCCATTCCATTTGTTGGTGCGTGGACACAACTGAAACAAAATGTGCCTGGATTCTATGGTTTGGGAACTGCGCTGGAAACGTTGGAAGCAAGTGGAAAACTGGAAGAAATCATCGGGCTCTATAAAAAATCGCAATACTTTAAAACCCTTATTGACAATTGCGAAATGGCTATGAAAAAATGTTTTTTTCCACTTACCGAATTTTTATCGAAAGATGAAAGATTTGCACCTCTCTGGCACATGATATTTAATGAATATAAAAAAACAGAAGTCCAGCTTGCTAAATTAACTGGCAAGTCAGAATTAATGACGGATTACCCGGTTGAACGATTATCAATTCAAATGCGGGAAAGAATTGTTTTACCGCTAACTACCATTCAGCAGTATGCGCTAATAAGATTGCGGAAGGAACAAGAACCGGAGGCAAGGAAAGAAGTATTGCAAAAGCTGGTTGTTCGAACTTCATTTGGTATCATCAACGCAGGAAGGAATTCTGTTTAATCACCAGCTACTCCCATTCTATTTTAAATACTAACATGCATACTTTTATCGGGATTGACATAGGAACGGGAAGCGTAAAAGCAATTGCATTAAATGAAAGCGGAGCATTCATTACAAAAAGTCAAAAAGAATATCCAACATATCATTCAATAGATAGCCACGTACAAGATCCTGGAGTTATCTGTTCTGCGGTTTTTGATTGTTTGAATGAGGTGGTAAATAAACTAAATGGTGGTGATGCACTTACAATCACATTTAGTGCAGCAATGCACAGCCTGCTTGCTGTTGATGTGAAAGGCGATCCATTAACCCCTTTAATTATTTGGTCAGACACACGAAGTGCGGACCTGGCAGAAACATTAAAAAATTCTGCCGAAGGCGAAGCGCTGTATTATGCTACAGGTACGCCGATTCATGCCATGACGCCACTTTGTAAAATTCGATGGTTAAAGGAAAACAATGCAGGTATTTTTAAAGAAACGCACAAATTCATTTCCATAAAAGAATATGTGTGGTGGAAATTATTTGGTGTTTACGAGATTGATCATTCCATTGCTTCTGCAACAGGACTTTTTTCCATTGAACATTTAAGCTGGCAAAACGAGGCATTAAATTGGGCAGGCATTTCTGTCAAACAACTTTCAACACCCGTACCTACAATTCGTGAACGCCAATTAACAAATTCTAAAATAGCGGGATTATTAAACATACCACCTTCAACTAAATTTATTATTGGTGCCAGTGATGGTTGCCTGGCAAACCTCGGGAGCTTTGCTATGCAACCTGGTACTGCAGCCATAACAATTGGGAGTAGTGGCGCTGTTCGTGTGGCAAGCAATGCACCCATCCTTCACTTTCCTGCAATGCCTTTTAGTTACCGGCTTAAAGAAGAAATTTTTATATGCGGTGGTGCTATTAATAATGGTGGCATTGTAATTCAATGGTTACTAAAAACTTTTTTAGATATTGAAAAACCAGACGCGGCAGATTATATTTCATTATTTAAATTAATTGAACCGATAAAACCAGGCTGCGAAGGATTGGTTTTTTTGCCTTATTTAACAGGTGAGCGTGCACCAGTTTGGGATGCAAAAACATGTGGAACTTTTTTTGGTCTTAGTATTCATCATACAAAAGCGCACATACTAAGGGCTGGCGTGGAAGGCGTTTGTTTTGCTATTAACGAAACATTGCAAATGGTAGAACAAAAAACAAATGCTATTGAATATTTGCATGTAAGCGGCGGGTTTACGCATGCGCCATTATGGTTACAATTAATTGCAAATGTTACGGGCAAAAAAATAAAGCTTATGCAAACAGAAGATGCATCTGCTGTGGGCGCAGCGTACCTGGCAATGCAAACATCTGGATATAAATACAATATTCCAGATGTAACGATGACAATTGAACCAGAGGATGACAAATACACGATCTATCAAAAAAGTTTTTCGATCTATAAAAGCTTATACCCATCCCTTAAAGATGTAATGCACCAATTTTATCAACTCAATCATTAAGCATGGCTTTAGCAATTGTTCTGCTAAGTATTTTCTTTCTTATTTTTCTCATTGCAAAAAAAGTAAATGCCATGCTGGCTTTGCTTGTTGTATCTGTAATTACAGGCCTTGCACTTAGCATGCCTGTAACTAAAGTTATGACCTCTATAAGTACAGGCATAGGCAACACTTTAGGAAGTATTGTTATGGTTTTAGCACTAGGAGCAATGCTTGGAAAGTTGATTGAAGAAAATGGTGTGGCTAAAAAAATTGTTGATTCGTTGATCAACATTTTTAGTGTAAAAAATATTCAATGGGCGGTATTGTTGACGGGAATATTAGTAGGCATTCCTTTATTTTATAATGCAGGATTTGTTGTTTTAATTCCCTTGGTTTTTGCCATAGCTACCGCGACAAAATTGCCCAACCTTTATATTGGCATCCCAATGGCCGCGGCACTTTCGGTGACACATGGATTTTTGCCCCCGCATCCCGGACCTCTTGCTTTAGCTGCCGTATTTAAAGCCGATGTTGGAATTACATTGCTCTATGGATTAATCCTGGCAATCCCTATTACCATTGTTGCTGGTATTATTTTTCCAAGACTCAGGCTTAAAGCAGGAATAATATTTCCAAAAAATTTGGAGAAGACAGTCGAAGGGGAAGGGCCATCAACCTTTACAAGTTTTTTGTTGGTATTAATGCCAGTAGTTTTAATTGCCACCGGCACAATTGGCTCCATTTTTTTAAAGGAAAATGTAATTTTTCAATTTATACAAGACCCGACGATTGCATTATTGATTTCACTTTTAACCACCATTGTTGTTTTAAAATTGCCAATGCAAAAGGCCATGCATACATGCGTTGAAGGAGTAAAGGCAATCACTATGATCATATTGATTATTGCTGCGGGCGGTGCTTTTAAACAAATTTTAATTGACAGCAATATTGGTGAACTTTTAAAAGAACAATCAAGTAACCTGCAACTTTCACCACTTTTTTTAGG
>JAKFCI010000150.1:0-2140 GCA_036676725.1 Chitinophagaceae bacterium | reverse complement strand
CTTTTTCTGATACTGAATGCGTTATAAAAAATATCCGCACTAAATGGACAAAAAGCGAACCTTTTGTATTTAACCTTAAGCCTTGCATTTTCTCAAATAAATCGGACGGCCATTGCAAACTTTCTTCCTTTTCACCCCAACACGCATGCGCTTTTATAAAATGCGAAGGCCATCATAAATAATAAGCGTTTACCCATTTCAGGTTTGCGGTATAGAACTATAGTAAACTAACCAATGCGCAGCGAAGGACCCAATTTGATCTAGGTGCCCGATTTTGTGATGCTGGAAGGCGTCCACTTGTTAAGCGCAGGTGTTCCATTGTTAAGCGGACGCCTTCTCTTGAGTCGGTCAGTTTGTGTCATATTAAATGGTAAAGCCATTCCGCAGGGAGTGGCTTTTTGTTTGGGATCGGTTATATGACTAAAGGATTTTGTAGAATGTATTAGAGCAACTTTTAGCAAAAAAAAATTGCCATTAAAGGGCAAGGTATATTTCATCGCTGGCAGAATCTTTGTGGCCATATAATTAGCTAATCATCCTTTAGTTTACTGATCTTAAAATAATTTTTATGAAACAATTGAATGCATTGAAGCTGTCCATTTTCTGGTTGCTGCTCATGGCCTTAATGCCCGCCGCAGTGATGGCGCAAAAAGATAAAGACAAGGCCAAACTCATCAAAGATGTGAATAAGGCCAAGGCGGAATTTATTCAATCAGACCCTTTAATGAAGAACCTGTTTAGCAATGCCGCCGGTTACGTAATATTTCCCAATGTAGGCAAAGGCGCTATTGGTGTGGGTGGTGCAGCCGGCAACGGAATACTGTATGAGAAAGGAAAGGCCGTAGGTAAGGCAAAGTTGAAACAATTAACTGTCGGGTTCCAGATGGGCGGGCAGGCTTACCGGGAAGTCATTTTCTTTGAGAACAAAGCAGCCCTGGACCAGTTTAAGGGCGGCAATTTTGAATTGTCGGCACAAGCTTCTGTGGTTGCAGTAACCAAGGGCGCTTCCGTTGATGCAAAATACCGGGATGGCATTCTGATATTCACCCAGAAAAAAGGTGGATTGATGTATGAAGCATCGGTTGGCGGACAGAAGTTTGGTTATGATGCGTTTTAGTAAGGGTGAATTTGTTTTTTAGGTGGTGAAGTATGACGTAGCGTTATACAGCAGTAATTTTTTGCTTAAGTTAAATTGCCTGGCCACTTTTGCCAGGACCCTGTAAGTTTTCGTGCATTGATAATGAAATTTAAATTTTTGAATCGATAAAGATTTTAAATTTTATTATCTGTTGTTTAATTTCACCCAAATTGAAACTGCTGTAGTCAAATGAAAAAAATATTGTTCGCAATAATGTCCTTACTGTTATTTTGTGTTGCGCCAATTAGTATGTTGGCACAAAAAAATACTACAGGACTTAAATATGGAAAATATGCCTGCACTGCTAGTAAGTATAGAAATGGCGCTTACGAATATATACCCCGTGGCTCATTTACAATAACTAAAAAGGGAACTTACTCTTACCTTGGTTTTGAAAAACCAAGCATAGGAAAATATAGTACTGATAAAAGTGGAAATCTATTATTTGCCGGCGGATACCTTGACAAGGGCAAGGCCGAAAAAATTGATAGACCTAATAAATTCTTTTTAGTATTCCCGACCATTCCCGACAACAGATGGACTTGTACATGTGTTGAAAAATAACCTTTAAAGAAAACGTTTTCATTCTTACTGACACTTGGCGCTAGCGCAAGTATGCAGCATAACTTTGCAGCTAGCATATTTTTTCTTTGCAATCTGACTTGCGAAACGCAGACTACCAGTTGTTATTACTGAGTGCACTAAGTACAACTTGCTGAATAGAATTCTATATCGCACAAGTGTGCGACGCAACAAAATTTAAATAGTATTACTGCAGCCCGGTACCAAAATTATTACCAGGTGGTCATTGCAGGATTTTGTTCTGCGGATCCTGCAATGAAATATATTTTCGTATGTCCCGGCTATTGGATTATTTGATGTATCACTTGTTGTTTAACCGTTGTATTTCTTCAATTCCCTCCGAAGTGTACCTGAGGGTTATGTAGCCTTTGCTATCGGTTAAAACCGCCTGGTAGGCGACAGTATTGTGGGCCGTTATTT
>JAKFCI010000149.1:0-3072 GCA_036676725.1 Chitinophagaceae bacterium | reverse complement strand
AGCATCAACACTGCATTAGGCCGTATGCGTTACGGGCTCATCAATATGCGTAAAATGATGACAGAAAAACAAATCGCTCTGTAAAAATCATTTCCTGTAAGAGAACCTGACAAAACCAGAAAATCCCCCGCAGTTGCGGGGGATTTCTATTTATCGCTGGAATCAATTCGTTTAAGGACGAAAGTACCGTCACGTGATTCTACCAAGGTGTAATTGTTAATATTAAAATCCGAAATAGACTTTCTATTAGAAACAATTATATCATATTGCTTTGCCTGATTGAATGCTGTTGGACGGAAATCACTTTTTGATATCTCCATCTCAACTGGGTACTTATTGATATAAAGATGATATTCTATCATTGGCCGTACAAATGCATGATCAAGATATATACTTCGATATTGGTTTTTAATCATAAGCCCGGATACTCTTTTTGCTATAGCAATTTCATGAAGCTGATTTTTATAATAAGCGTTATGGGTGCCTGCAGCCCATTGAGAAATTCCCACAACAAAGCCGGCAACAATTAAAATACTTCTACTTTTTATTATCGAAAAAGCATAAGCAAGAAACCATGAAACCGGAATAACAAAATAAATCCATGTTCGATCGAACATACTTTGCTTTAAACTAACTGTAAGCATCATCGGCATCAACAGCAGCAATAACTGATATGTTGAAAAGAAAACATTAACGGACTTTTTAAAAAAAGCAACAACAATGCCTGCAAAGAGAAGTGCAGATATAAAAGCTTTTATCCATAATGCTTCGCCAATATAAAAGTTCGAAAGAACCGTGAGATTTCTACTAAAAATTGACAAGATTGGTTTATCCACACTAATGTTGCTTATTGTCGTTTTTAAAGCGCCCATTCCTGAAATTACAAAAACCGGGAGGTACAATATTATGATGAATGCTATAGAAATAATTGCAGTTTTTATAAGATACACTAACTTACTTTTATCGTTACGGTAAAAATAAAAAACGAGTAGTGTAAAACTAGCTGCCGAAAAATAACCAAACGAAGGTATAGTGTAAGCACCTGCAACTGTGGAAATGCCCAAAGCTATCCAATACCTTTTTTTATTACTCTTCTGCAAACATTGGAACGTTACTGCAGTAACCAGCGAAAACAGAATACAAAACATATATCCCCTGGCCATAAAACTGTAAAGAAATAGCGGTATGCAGAATGAAAAAAATATCAACACTGCAATGCCCGTATACTCACCATGTATTCGTTTCACAAGTGAGAAAACAAGAAAACAACTAAAAATAAAAGCCGGAATCAACAATAAACGTTGGGTCACTTCGCCATCTGGCAGAAAAAATGTTACAAACCAAGTGCTCAGGTTGTATAGAATATGATTATTTGTAGTGTGATATAAACTCGCAGTTACGAATGGCCCTTTCGAGATAAAATCAACGTAACTCACCGATTCATCATAAAAAACAGGCAAAAAAATTATGTGGTACACAGCCCTAAAAACTGCGATTATAAGGATCAGGAAAAACAAGATACGTGCAGGCTTCTTCTCAGGGGTGTTATTGGATATAAATAAACGAAATATTCTGACCGATTTTTTGATATTAGATTCCAAAGCCAGTACCACTTTCCTCCACTTTCTATAAAAGAAAATAATAAGTAAGCTATAGACTGAAAGCCCAAGCATAAGTACCCCTCTCAAGAGCATGAACTTTTCCTGAGGAAAGTAGTTTGGAATAAATTTAACGAGGTACGGTTTTTGGAAAAACTCTGCAAACCAGTAAATAAACCCTTTGTAATCATGAAAAAAAACCAGCCAGAAAGCATAGGACAGTGTATATCCAAAAGCAACCAATATGAACAACAGAAATAGCTTGATAAATACTTTCATATTAACATTTAGCAACCTTTTAAAGATAGAAATACTAAGTATAAATAAAATCAGATCACTTACTTACATTCCCAAGCTATTGTTTGGGCTCATAAATAATACAGACAATTAGCCAAAAGATTACATTGAAAACTACCCTGATCAACTTTTATTCCGTTGAGCCTATCTAAGCAATCTTATCAGCCTACTCATCTTTCTTACCAAACGCTTCCAACCCACACTCCAGCCATAACTTAAATTCAGCGGCATAATTATTTATAGGTTTATACCCCTTTGTTTTGGTTAGAGCTTTCTCATCAGGACTTATTATGGCATATTGAGGCTGAGAAACTTCATTAAAATTTTCAAATTGAAATGTTGCCCACTTATCACCTACCGTAATTATTTCTTTATTCTTCCCAGTCTTTGTTTTAAATGTTTGTTGTTGCGATGCAGGCAATACTCTTTTCTCATCAACATAAAGTGAAACAACAACAAAGCTATCACGCATAAGTTTATTCACTCCGGGATCAGTCCATACCGACTCTTCCATCCGCCTGCAATTTACGCAAGCCCAACCTGTAAAATCAATGAGCAAAGGTTTATTCTGCTGTTTAGCTAACGTTAACGCTTCTTCATAATCACGCAATGGTTCCAACGAAGTTTCACAATTCACCGGATGCGAATACACACTATAACACAATGGTGGGGGAAATCCACTGATCAGTTTCAGGTTGGCCCATTTTGTATTGGTAATACCGGGTATTAAGTAAATCGTTGCTGCAGCAAACAATGCAATGAACGTCCAGCGGATGCCGCCAATCTTTATCTTTTTATCGTCATGCGGGAACTTAATAAAGCCAAATAAATACAATACCAGCAACAATCCAATTACTACCCATATGCCAATGAACACTTCACGTGGTAACAGGTGCCATTGTTTTACCAGGTCAGCATTGCTCAGGAATTTAACTGCCATCGCCAGTTCTAAAAAGCCCAACACTACTTTCACGGTGTTTAACCAACCACCACTCTTTGGTAATGATTGTAACCAGTTAGGGAACATCGCAAACAAAGCGAAAGGCAAGGCCAGTCCTAATCCAAATCCACCCATTCCAAAACTTAATTGAATGGCGCCGCCATCTTTTGTCAACGCTCCTGCCAATAATGATCCTAATATAGGACCGGTACAGGAGAACGAAACAATAGCCAGCGT
>JAKFCI010000148.1:0-7969 GCA_036676725.1 Chitinophagaceae bacterium | reverse complement strand
GATGCTGCAGAAACAACGCTTCGTAACGATATAAATTTAATTTGGAAAGGCGTTGAGTGGGATTGGTTTCGCAGGGGTGGTGGAAATGTTTTGTACTGGCATTGGAGTCCTTCAAAAGAATGGACAATGAATCACCCTATTAAAGGTTGGAACGAATGTTTGATTACTTATGTACTTGCAGCATCATCTCCCGATCACAGCATTCCAAAATCAGTCTACGACCAAGGTTGGGCACAAAATGGAGCAATGAAAAATGGGAATGCTTATTATGGAATAACATTACCATTAGGTCCTGCAATGGGAGGTCCCTTATTTTTTGCACATTATTCCTTCCTTGGTATCAATCCAAATTCTTTAAAAGATAATTATGCGGATTACGGAATTCAAAATACCGCCCACACACTTATCAATTACAATTATTGCAAGGCCAATCCCAATAATTATTTTGGTTACAGCGATTCTTGTTGGGGCTTAACCGCAAGCGATAATCACACAGGTTATAGTGCACATGAACCGAATAATGACCTTGGTGTAATTTCACCGACCGCTGCTTTATCATCTATTCCGTACACCCCTACAGAGTCAATGAAAGCACTTAAGTTTTTTTATTACAAATTGGGCGATAAGATTTGGAAAGAGTATGGCTTTGTTGATGCATTTAATTTAAATATTCCATGGTTCGCAAATAGTTTTCTTGCTATTGACCAGGGACCGATAATTATAATGATTGAAAACCACCGTAGTGGATTACTATGGAATTTATTTACCAGTGCGCCTGAAGTAAAAGATGGTATGCGCAATCTTGGATTTACTGCACCTTATTTATAAATAATTGATGATGATTAAAATGCTTCTTCTAAAAAAAGTAATCGGGATTTTTACTTCGACTTTACTAATTATTTTTCTTTTGCCTTCTTGTTATGTTGCTCAACCTAAAAATGAACAATGGCAACAGGTTTGGGGCGATGAATTTAATTATGAAGGTTTGCCCGATAGCACAAAATGGGCATATGATGTTGGTAGTAATGGCGGTTGGGGCAATAATGAACTTCAATATTATACAGAAAAGAAAAAAGAAAATGCACGGGTTGAAAATGGCTTGTTGGTTATTGAAGCAAAAAAAGAAAAGGTCGATACCTTCAATTATACTTCTGCAAGGCTTGTAACCCGGAATAAAGCTTCGTGGCAATATGGAAAGATTGAAGTGCGGGCAAAAATTCCTGCTGGTGTTGGCTCATGGCCTGCTATATGGATGTTGGCTGATAGCATGAAAGCTTGGCCCGATGACGGCGAGATCGATATTATGGAACACGTTGGCCACAACCAGGGGTTTGTGCATGCATCAATTCATTGTAAAAAATATTACCACAGTATTGGTACACAAAAAACCGATACGATCTATGTACCCGATTGTTCTACAAATTTTCATGTATACGCTTTAGAGTGGAACAAAGATTGGGTTAAAGTATCCTTAGATGGAAAAGTGTATTTCACGTTCGCGAATGAAAATAAGGGGTACGAGTATTGGCCTTTCGATAATAAAATGTACCTGATTTTGAATATTGCAGTTGGTGGTTTTTGGGGTGCTCAAAAAGGTATTGACGACAATTCACTTCCTTATAAAATGGAAATTGATTATGTAAAAGTGTACCAGAAAAAATAAAATACAAATTATAATTCCAATACATCACCTTAACCAAATCAAAATGAAAAGAATTTTTATTGCTATAAGTTCTTTGATAATTTGTTCCTGCAGTACGGTAAATAAGCCATCTAATAATGCTGTACAATTTTCGGCTTCTGATGAACAAATGTTTACGGATGTACAAAGAACAACTTTTCAATATTTCTGGGACGGTGCCGAACCAAACAGCGGTCTTGCAAGAGAACGTATCCACATGGATGATGTATATCCTGAAAATGATAAAATGATCATTACCAGCGGTGGCGGCGGTTTTGGTGTTATGGCAATTTTAGTTGGTATTGAAAGAGGATTTATTTCAAGACAGCAAGGTGTTGAAAGAATGGAAAGGATCATTAAGTTTTTAGAAACTTCAGATCGCTTTCATGGTGCCTGGCCGCATTGGTGGAATGGAGAAACAGGTAAAGTAAAACCTTTTAGTAAAAAAGATGATGGTGGCGACCTTGTTGAAACATCTTTTATGATCCAGGGATTGCTTTGTGTGCGACAATATTTTAAAGATGGAAATGAAAAAGAAAAAGATTTAGCGGCACGCATTGATAAATTGTGGAAAGAAGTGGATTTTGATTTTTATCGTAATGGAAAGAATGTCTTGTTTTGGCATTGGAGCCCAAACTTTGCATGGGACATGAACTTTCCTGTAACAGGTTATAATGAATGTTTGATCATGTATGTACTTGCCGCGGCATCGCCTACACACGGTGTGCCTGCAGAAGTTTACCACGAAGGTTGGGCAAGAGGTGGAAAGATTAAAGATACGGTAACGGCTTATGGACATACATTAACGCTGGCGCATAATGGCGCACCAAAATATGGCGGTCCTTTATTCTGGTCCCATTATTCTTTTTTAGGACTAGATCCGAGGAATTTGAAAGATAGCTACGCAGATTATTGGGAGCATAATAAAAACCATACATTAATTAACCACGATTGGTGTGTTGACAATCCTAAAAAATACAAAGGTTATGGGCCCGATAGCTGGGGCTTAACCGCCAGCTATTCGGTAAAGTTTTATGCAGCGCATGCCCCTGGCGATGAAGACCGAGGTGTTATATCTCCGACCGCCGCTCTTTCATCAATACCTTATACTCCAGATCAATCAATGCGTGCCATGCGCAATTGGTACACGAATTTGAAAGACAGTGTTTATGGTCCTTATGGATTTTACGATGGTTTTAGCGAACATTATAATTGGTTTCCAAAAAAATATTTAGCAATTGACCAGGGACCTGCTGTAGTTATGATGGAAAATTACAGGAGTGGTTTATTATGGAACCTTTTTATGAGCTGTCCCGAGATACAACTTGGATTAAAGAAACTTGGGTTTACAAGTCCGCATATAAAGTGATCACTCAATAAATTGTATTGCATGAAAATGAAGCTGCTTTCACTTTGTCTTTCTATTTCTTCGCTTGCAATGGCGCAGGAGCCTTTGTATGATTATATTTTTTTTGCCAATAGCCGCATGGCAGGCAATTATTTTTATAGTCAATCAAAATCATCTGGTTCATCAACAATAAATAATATTACGGGCAAGCTTCCGGTTAGCAACACCCGATTTTTTACACCTGGCAATTCTATTTTATTAGAATATACAAATGGTGCAAAAGGAAACTGGGAAGCAATTATTTACAAACCGGAATACCGGGGCCAAGACCATTTTAAAAAGGCACACTTTTTATCCTTTCATGCCTATTCGGCTTCGGCAAATAACAAAACCAATTTGCCGTCAATCCAATTAATGTTAAAAGATAGTAGCTTAACAAAACAAGTTCAGTTTACTATTGAAGCAACAAACAAATGGAAAACTGTTGTCCTTCCAATACAATTATTTGAAACAGAAATACAGGATGATCCTTCACAAATTATAGGCATTGTTTTTTCGCAACGCGGTACTGATGGAAAGAAGCACATGCTTTATCTTGATGATATCGAATTCAGTCCAACTAAGAATGCTCCTGCCATTAAAATGAAACCTGTTATTAGCGGGTTCAAAGGTTTTGCAAAACACGTCGATCTTCAATGGCAGCCTATAAAAGATTCAACGGTAAAGTATGTACAAATCTATCGTTCTGCAGATGGAAAAGTTTATAAACCGGTAGGCATTCAATCATCTTTTATAAATCGTTATGCAGATTTCACAGGCGTAACCGGTAAATCATTCCAATACAAAATTTCATTTCTTAATCATAATTATTCTGAAAGCAATTTGTCACAACCTGTTTCAGTTAAAACCAAATCCATGACTGATGAAGAATTGCTCACCATGGTGCAGGAAGCTACATTCAGGTATTATTGGGAAGGTGCTGAAAAGCACAGTGGTTTAGCAAAAGAAAATATTTTAGGCAGGCATGACATGATCGCTTCCGGGGCTTCCGGTTTTGGAATTATGGCTATGATCGTTGGAATAGAAAGGAAATTTATTTCCCGGCAAAAAGGAATTGAAAGGTTTATGCAAATAGTAAATTTTTTAGAAAAAGCAGAAACCTTTCACGGTGCATATGCACATTTTATTAATGGACCTACCGGTAAGGTAGAACCGTTTTTTGGAAAACGGGATAATGGTGGCGACCTGGTGGAAACCTCTTTTTTAGTGCAAGGTTTATTGGCGGCCCGTGCTTATTTTAAAGGTGATAGCAATGAAGAAAAAATCATTCGCGATAAAATAACCAACATTTGGGAGAAGATCGAATGGGATTGGTATAAGCAATTCCCTGATAGTAAATTTTTGTATTGGCATTGGTCGCCTGACCAGGGTTGGATCATCAACCATAATTTAATTGGCTGGAATGAAACAATGGTAACTTATTTATTGGCAATAGCTTCTCCAACGCATGCCGTTCCTGCAAGTATGTACTATAGCGGGTGGGCCAACCAGGATAGTACAGGCCAACTTTATCGTTCGTCGTGGGGTGGTACAACAGATGGATCAATGTATGTAAATGGCAATACTTATTATGGGATTAAGCTGGATGTAGGCGTTTCCAATGGCGGGCCGTTATTCTTTACTCACTATTCTTACCTTGGTTACGATCCACACCTAATAACAGATAAGTACACAAACTATTTTAAAAACAATAAAAATATTGCGCTTATCAATTATAAATATTGCGTAGAGAACCCTGGTAATTATAAAGGTTATGGTGATAGCTGCTGGGGCTTGACAGCAAGCGATGGCCCACACAGTTATTCTGCAGATGAACCAGTACCAAGGCAGGACAGGGGGAAAATGGCACCCACGGGCGCTATCAGTTCTTTTCCCTATACACCAACGGAATCAATGAAAGCATTGAAAAATTATTATTACAACTATGGAAAGTTTTTGTGGGGTGAATATGGCTTTCGTGATGCTTTTAGTCTTACGGATAATTGGTGTTCAGAAATATATATGGGATTAAACCAGGCACCAATGACCGTGATGATTGAAAATTACCGCACAGGATTATTATGGAATTTATTTATGAGCGACCAGGATGTTCAAAATGGTTTGAAAAAGTTGAACGAGGAGACAAAAAGAAAATAAACGACACTTATTTAAGCAACATCATATTTTTTTAAAAATGTTTTCCTGTATTTCATTGGATTCATCCCGTAATGGTGCAGGAATTGGCGGTTAAAATTGGAAACATTATTGTAGCCGCATTCATAACATAATTCGGTGATGGTCATATTATTTTCAACAAGTAATTTTGAAGCTTTCTGTAAACGTAATTCCTGAACGAATTCAGAAAATGTTTTGCGGGTTCGCTGCGAAAAAAAACGTGAAAAAGCATTTTCATTCATTCCGGCAATTTCTGCCGCTTCCGATAATCGGATCTCTTTTTCAAAATTGCTCGTGATCCAGTCAAACACGTTGCACATCCGTTTCGATTCCTTTTCATTAAAGCCTACCTGGATCGTTTTTGTAATGGGTAAAAATTCTTTTGATTCCGCAATGCACAACAAAATATCTATAAGACATAGCCATCGTTTTAAACCAGTTAAGTGAATGATGTTATGCAGTTTTTCACTAATGATTTTTTGCGTTTCTCCATAAATGTCCATTCCCTGCAAAGAGCGGTTGAAAAGATTTTTTAAAAGATTTGCTTCCGGCAGTGACAAAAAATCATTTCCTAAAGATGCTTCTGTAAAATGAATAACGATAGAACGAGCCCTTAAGTTTGCACCTTCTTCATAATATTTATTATCATTTCTGTAAGTATGCGGAATGTGCGGACCAAGGAAGGCCAGGTTACCAGGTTGAAATTCTGAAATGTGATCGCCAATAAATCTTTTACCGGTGCTTTCAGTTACCAGTACAATTTCATATTCGGGATGGTAATGCCAGGGAGTTGGATAATAATTGTAGTTAAAATCTTTCACCACGAATGAATGGTCTTTCTCTTTAGGTAAATGCTCCAGCGCCGCCTTCATTAGCTTATTGATTGTTTTATGTCTGAAAATTATCTAAACTATCTTACATATTGCTATAAAAGTATCGTTTTCAGTAAGTAGAATGGTAGTTTGTTTTTAACAGTGCGTTTAGTTTTGAAAGTGATTTAAAAAATCTATTCTTCCGGAAATATAATTGGTTTAGCAAAAACTGGTTTACCCTTCCCAAAGAATAAACAAAAACTAAACAAATAAATGCTGCTTTCATGAACAAACGATTGTTAAGCTCTATGGTAAACCGGGCGGTTTTATTTGCGTTGCCCCTGGCTTTACTAACGCCTGCTTTTGCACACGCAGATCCCAAACCCGATTTTCATTACAACAACAATAAAGTAAATGTTGTTGTAAAAGGAACTGTAAAAGACCCGGATGGTAACCCTTTGGGAGGTGCCACAATTAGAGAAAAGGGCACTAATAATACAGTTGTGTCTGCGGAAAACGGGACCTTCTCTATTACTGTAAAGGATGGTGCAACTTTAGTTTTTTCCTATGTAGGTTATGAAGAACAGGAACTAAGTGCTAGCCCTGAAATGAATGTTACCTTGTTGTTGCTTAATAGTACAACAACAGAAGTAGTAGTAACGGCACTTGGTATCAGGAAAGAAAAAGCAAAAATTTCTTATGCTACGCAAGAAGTTAAAGGTTCTGCTTTAGATAAAGTTCCGGAATCAAATATTGCGAACAATTTGATTGGAAAGGTGGCAGGCTTAAACATTCTTTCAAAAAGCAACTTGTTTGAAAACCCGGAAATATATTTAAGAGGAAAACAAACATTGGTGGTGATTGACGGTGTACCGACCGATAAGGACAACTTCGACTTCTGGAATTTAAATCCAAACGATATTGAAAACGTAAACGTACTGAAAGGCACTGCAGCTGCGGCTTTGTATGGCTCATTGGGCATTAATGGTGCCATCATGATCACCACAAAAAAAGGAAAAGCTGGCGCTAAAGGTGTTGAAGTAAGTTATAATTCCACTACACAATTCCAGGCTGGTTTTTTAAGAATCCCAAAAACGCAGGATCAATATGGAATGGGTTGGAGTGGTTATTTTGGATTTGTTGATGGTAAAGGCGGCGGCGGCTGGTACGATGATTATGGTTATGTATGGGGACCAAAGCTAAACGTAGCCAATAGCGCTAATGCCAGCGGATTTGAAGAATATCCTCAATACAATAGTCCTTTCGATCCTAATAACTTTTTTTCGTTTACGCAAGCAGGTTATACCGATCAAAGCCATTACAAACCACTGCCTGGTATAACACGAGGAAAAAACAACCTAAAGAATTTTTTGAATAATGAATTACTGACAACACACAACGTTTCAGTTGCCGGTAAAAACGAAAATGCAGATTACCGTATCTCTGTTACCCATCTTTACCAAAAAGGCCAGGTACCAAATACCAAATTGAGTTCGACAACGGCAAGCATTTCCGGTGGTTTACGTGTGAACGATAAATTGAAACTTGAGTCTTCTCTTTCTTACAATAAACAATACACACCAAATTATCCGCAAACAGGTTATGGTGCTAATAATTTTTTCTACAACATTTTATTGTGGATGGGACCTGACGTAGATATCAGGGATCTGAAAAACTACTGGAAGCCCGGTGGTGGAAGAACCGATGGATCAGGCAATTTTATTCCTTACGGTGTAACCAATGTGCATCAGTACAATTATAATTATACCTGGTATAATAATCCTTATTTCTTGGCCTACGAAACATTAAATGGATATACCAACGATGTTATTACCGGACAGGTAAATGCGAATTATGAATTCACAAAAGACCTTTCTTTTTATATCCGCAGCGGGGTTATAACAAACAATGCAT
>JAKFCI010000147.1:0-5028 GCA_036676725.1 Chitinophagaceae bacterium | reverse complement strand
TTCGGCGCTCTGGCACAAGTGGTACCAGAACGGCTGGTCCGGCTGGGAGTCCCTGGGTGGTATCCTCACGACCGAACCTGGGGCTGTGTCCTGGGGGCCAAACCGGATCGACATATTTGGAGCCGGAACCGACAGTGCCATGTGGCATCGGTGGTGGTCAGTACGCCCGACGGTCCGCCTGCACGCTAAGGTTCTCACCGCTCCGAACGTCGCGGTCAACACTGCCGAATTTAGTTCCAGTTCCACCAATATCAATACCTATAGCAAGCTCCTGAGATAGATCCATTATGTTATAATCTTTTTTTTTGGCCATTATCTTTTGGTAATTAAGTCAGGATCTTCAAAACCTGCTTCCGGAGCAGATGCTAAAGTATCAATATCGTCAATGCTTTTCTCATAATCAATTCCCTGTTTTCTTAGGATGCCTCTTACAGCAAATGCAAAGAAAGCCAGGTAACCAAAACAAATAACAGGTATCCAATAAGATTGGTGAATACCTATAACATCTGCCAGCTTTCCTTGTATTGGAGGAATAATTCCTCCACCTAAAATCATCATAATTAAAAAAGCTGCACCCTGTGTTGTGTATTTGCCCAATCCTGCAATTGACAGCGCGAAGATACAGGGCCACATAATAGAACAAAATAAACCACCACTTAAAAATGCATAGACGGCAACAATTCCTGTAGTTTGCGTACCAATAACCATGGCAATAAGTCCCAACAAGCCAAATACCATAAGGGTTTTAGCCGGTTTGTCTCTTGTAAGGAAAAAAGCTAATATCTGCACAATTACACATACCACGTAATAATATAACGGACGCATGTCGTATTGAGCAATGGAGTTTACGCCTATAATAATACCAAAGGCAACCAATGGTACAATAATCTGTAATATGAGCTTTGCGTTTTTTGAAAGATTAAAAGCTGAAATTGCACCCGCCCATCTTCCGATCATTAAACTTCCCCAATACATTGCAACATAGGGTGTGGCTTCTGAAGCTTGTAATCCGCCAAATTCAGGCTGCTTCATTAATTCGCTTAAGTTACTTCCAATTGCTACCTCCACGCCAACGTATACAAATAGCGCCAACATGCCTAAAACCAATTGAGGAAACTTCATTGCGCCCCAACCTTCGGGGTTTTTCTTTGCACTCATGTTAGCTCCTAGCAATCCAACTACAACAACAGCTAATGCGCCCAGCAGCCAACGCAATCTATAAGATTCCATTGCATGTCTTTCTGCTTCGCTTGCATTTGTAAGGTCAGTTTTATAACTACTAAATACGGGTACGAACATGATGATAAGCAAACCCGACATTACAATTAATGTATACAAGGCCTTATTTGCTTTCTCTGTTTTTTCCAGCATAATTCCTGATGGAACTTTTTTAGAAAAATAAAACAAGGCAGCAGCCGAAATAAACAAAGCACCAACGCAGGTATATAATAATATCACTTTACCGAGGCTGAGTGCCGCAATTTGTTCATCGGTAATAGCAGCAGTTGTTCCAAATAAAGCCAGCGCTACTACAATAGGTCCTATGGTTGTACCAAAAGAATTGATACCCCCGCCAAGATTTACCCGGCTGGTACCTGTTGCAGGATCGCCTAAAGAAATAGCGAAAGGCTGTGCCGCAGTTTGTTGTAAAGAAAATCCCAATGCAACAATAAATAAACCAACAAGCATTCCGGCAAACGTATTTGCATTAACGGCAATGATCATTGCTGCTGCACCAATTGCAGAAAATAGTAGTCCGTAAACAATACTTCTTTTATAACCCCATTTACCAACAAGGTCCTTGCCACCAAAAGAGCCATAAGCAAATAAAACCAGCGCACCAATATAATATGCTGTGTAAAAAGCAAAATCAATTAACTGGCTTTGAAATTGGTCCAGGTTAAAGTAATGCTTACAAAAAGGAATAAAAACAGAATTGCCGGCTGCAATAAAGCCCCAGAAAAAAAACACGGTAACTAATGTGCCTAATGCACCATAATTTGTAGCTACATGATGACCTGGGGAAGAAGCAGCACTAGTTCGGTTAACACTAACAGAAGTTGCCATAAGCGGTTTTAATTTTAAAAAGGTTGCTCAAAATAAACAGAAATAATCAATGCTGAACATATTAGATTGATCTGTTGAAAAAAAGATACCAGGGAATAGATTTTCAAATTCTAAATTGGTGGTGAAGCAAAACAATATTAATTTGATATTGGTTATTAAATAAGTATGGAAATAATTCATGTATCGGCAGAATGTTATCCTGTAGCAAAGGCTGGTGGATTGGGCGATGTGGTAGGGGCTTTACCAAAATATCAAAACGATATGGGGCATGTAACCAAAGTGGTGATGCCCATGTACAGGACAAAGTTTTTATACGACAATGACTGGGAACTGGTACATGAGGGGCAACAAAAAATAGGTTCACACGCTTTTCAATATGCCATTATTAAAGAAAAAACCAACAAACTTAATTTCGACCTTTACCTGGTAGACATTAATGGTTTGCTCGACCGCGAAAAGGTTTATGGTTATGATGATGATACCCAACGATTTCTTTCTTTTCAAATAAGTGTTTGCGACTGGCTTGCAAAATGGAAGCACCAACCCGATATAGTTCATTGCCACGATCATCATTCAGGGCTGATACCTTTTATGATGAAATACTGTTACGAGTTTAATCACCTTTCCGGTATTCCAACGGTATTTACCATTCACAATGCCCAATACCAGGGCTGGATCGATTGGAACCAGCAGCACCTCCTTCCTCATTTCGATCCATGGAAATCAGGGCTGATCGATTGGAACAAGAATATTAATCCACTTGCCTCTGCTATTAAATGTGCTTCTAAAGTAACTACCGTTAGCCCAAGTTACATGGAGGAATTAAAATATGCAGCCAATGGATTAGAAGGTTTGTTGTCAGCAGAATCGGCAAAATGTACGGGCATTTTAAATGGTATAGACAGCGAGGTTTGGAACCCGGAAACGGATCCCTACCTGGTAAAGAATTATAATGAAACCCATGTAAAAGAAGGCAAACGAAAAAATAAAAAAGAACTCTGCACACGTTTTGGGCTTGACCCGGATAAACCTCTATTTACTTTCATTGGTCGTTTGGTTGGCGAAAAAGCTGCCGATCTTTTGCCCGATGCCATAAGAAGTTCGATTTACCTGCACCATGGAGCAGCCAATTTTTTAATTCTTGGTTCGGGAGAGACAGAAGTAGAAAATAAATTAATCAATATAAAAGACCAGCTACATGGGTTTGTAAATACTTACATAGGTTACAGCGAAAGCTTAAGCCATTTGATTTATGCAGGTGCCGATTTTTTATTAATGCCAAGCAGGGTAGAACCTTGTGGTTTAAACCAGATGTATGCTTTGCGATATGGAACGGTTCCTGTTGTACGCAGTACAGGTGGGTTAAAAGATACCGTGAAAGATTTTGGCGACTGGCAAGGCTTTGGCATCAGGTTCAACGAAGCAAGCGTTTCCGATATTAGTTATTCTGTTGGTCGTGCTATTGATTTGTATAATAATAAAAAAGATCTTTATAATTGGATGCGTACTTTCATGATGGGCATTGATCATTCCTGGGATGCATCGGCTAAAGAATATTTAGACCTTTATAAAAGTTTGAAATAATTTTTGTTAACCGGCAGTAGTTTTTCAATTGTGCTTTTGTTGCGTCGCACACTTGTACAATTGATATTTGATGGAGCAGAAGCATTTATAGAAATGAGCCAGGATGAAGAATGGGAATGGAGCAGCGTGGTCATATAATTGCAGCATAGAAAATTAATAGTCGACGAGTGCGACGCAACAAAAGTTGATAGTAGCAAAATAGTTCATAACCAAAAGATCAGAAATAAGTAATCTTAAATTATCATCTATGAAAGAGATGTTATCCGTTATTTTAGGTGGAGGTGCAGGCACAAGATTGTTTCCCTTAACAGCTACACGTTCAAAACCTGCTGTACCCATTGCCGGTAAATACAGGCTGGTAGATATTCCTATTTCTAATTGTTTAAACTCCGGTATCGGCCGCATGTTTGTACTCACCATGTACAATTCTGCATCGCTTAACCGGCACATAAAAAACACTTATCATTTTAGTGCATTCAGTGCTGCTTTTGTAGATATTTTGGCGGCTGAACAAACACCTGATAACCCAACCTGGTTCCAGGGAACGGCCGATGCGGTGCGCCAGGGTTTGCGCCATATTGATACATTTCCCAGCGACTATGTATTGATCCTATCCGGCGACCAGTTGTACCAAATTGACTTTGCAAAAATGTTGCAGGAGCACAAGGAAAAGGGCGCCGACATTACAATTGCCACCATTCCTGTTGGAGAAAAAGAAGCTTCCGAATTCGGCATTTTAAAAACAGAAGGAGGAATGATTACTTCTTTTGTAGAAAAACCAAAATCGGGGTTGGAAGATTGGGTGAGCGACACAGGTGAAGAAATGACGAGTAAAGGAAGAGTGTACCTGGCATCGATGGGCATTTATATTTTCAACAGGAAATTATTGTTCGATCTTTTGCTGAATGAAAAAAAGGATGCTACTGATTTTGGAAAAGAGATCATCCCGGAATCAATTGGTAAATACAAAGTTGCTTCTTACCAATACGAAGGCTATTGGGAAGACATTGGAAACATACAGGCATTTTTTGAAGCTAACCTTGCATTAACGCAGGATCTGCCTGCATTTAATTTGTTTGATAACAGTAATGCTATTTACACAAGGGCACGTATGTTGCCACCCGCAAAAGTGAGTGGTACTTTTTTAGATAAAACAATTATTGCCGAAGGGTCTATCATCAATGCCTCCCGGATTGAAAATTCAATTATTGGTATTCGTTCCCGTGTGGGTAACAACACGGTTTTAATCAGCACTTATTTAATGGGTAACGACCATTTTGAAACCCTTGATGAAATATCGCTCGATCAACAACATGGATTGCCTCTTTTAGGAATTGGAAATCGTTGTCATATTCAAAATGCAATTATTGATAAAGA
>JAKFCI010000146.1:0-2295 GCA_036676725.1 Chitinophagaceae bacterium | reverse complement strand
GCCAACATGTAAACCTGCACCACTCGGGTATGGAAACATGTCGAGCACATAATATTTGGGTTTGCTCGATTGGTTGGGCACCTGGTATACTTTATCGTCAATCCACTTTTGCTGCCATTTTTTTTCTATATCCCTGAAATTGTATTCCATTAAAAAACTTTCTATATTTTCTGTTTCTAAATTTTATGCAGCCCTGTGTTGCAATGGTTATGTTTGCATCCTGTGTTGCAAAATGTTTTGCAGTACAAGAGTGCGACGCAACAAAAGCTTATTATAGTTTCCTGGCTTGCACAATAACCTTAATGCTGCAATAATAAACAGCAAGCAACCGTTAGATGGTGACAAAAATAATTCATTAGTAGTTTGCCCTTTGACAAAGGTTTAAGAAGCGAAATAGGGGTATTTAACTCAAAGGTTTATTTTTGTCCGATTCTATAAAAAATTAAAAAGCATGGCGCAATTCGGCAAGGCATCTTCTCAACGTGGCAAACCCTCTTATTTTATGTCCATTTTGGGTGTGACTTTGGTTTTATTTCTTTTAGGCATTGTAGGCTGGCTCACCATCAATTCCCGCAAACTAATTCAGTACTTTAAAGAAAGCGTGGAAGTGCAGGTGTTTTTAAAACCAAACGTTGCAGATACGGCCCGCACTGCATTACAAGACTATATTACTGCCCAACCTTATACAAAAACCGTTAGGTACACTGACAAAGAAACCGCTAAAAAAGAATGGTTGAAATCGGGTAATGAAGATTTTACGGAGTTTTTAGAAAACAGTCTTTTGCCTACTTCTATTGACTTTACGCTGAATGCAGATTTTGTTGATTCCACCCAATTTTCTACCATAAAAACGGACCTAGCCAGGTTTTCGGCCGTCGATGAAGTTCGTTACCCGACCGCCGTTGTGGGAAAAATGCAACGAAACTTTAATATCATCAACCTGGTGCTTGCAGGCATTGCCGTTCTTATTTCTATTTTGGTAATTGTATTAATTGACAATACCATCCGGCTTGCTATGTTCAGCAACCGCTTTTTAATAAAGACCATGCAAATGGTTGGTGCCACCCGTTGGTTTATTGCTAAGCCGCTTAATGTGCGGGCCATTGTAAATGGTGCAGTAAGTGCAGTAATTGCTATTGCATTAGTATATGGTGTAATTGTGGTAGCAGAGAAATTTTTGCCTGATTTAAAGGCCTTGCATGACAACGGCTTACTATTATTATTGTTTTTTTCCCTTATACTTATTGGTATTACGATTACTTTATTCAGCACTTACAGAAGCGTACGCAAGTATTTACGTATGAAACTGGATGAACTGTATTAAAGTTTTAATGTGGCAACAAAAAGCGCAACTCATAAAACTTCTCAAGTAAAAACCTATCTTGCTCCCCTATTAAGAATGGAAAATGAAAAGTAAAAAATCAACAACTGTTGTAGAAAAAAATACCACCAATAACAGTTTTTCTCTTTTTGATAAAGAAAACCTGCTCTGGATGGCCGGCGGTGCTTTGTTTATGATTATTGGATTTCTGTTAATGGCAGGTGGCCGCAGCGAAGATCCAAACGTATTTGATCCTAAAGAAGTTTACAGCACCACACGTATTACTATTGCGCCCATTTTGATTTTAGCTGGTTTGGTGATTCTTGTGATCGCTATTTTTCGCCATCCAAAAAATCGCTAAATCCCCCATTTATTGAATGAGTCTTTTTGAAGCTATTATTATTGCTATAGTGGAAGGGCTCACCGAGTTTCTGCCCGTTTCATCAACAGGTCACATGGTTATTACAAGTTCATTGCTTGGCATTGCCGATGATGATTTTACAAAATTGTTTGAAGTATCCATTCAACTTGGCGCCATCATGGCCGTCGTGTTGCTCTATTGGAAAAAGTTTATGCAGTTTAGCCAGTGGGAGTTCTATGCTAAGCTTTTAGTAGGCGTATTACCGGCCTTATTATTTGGTTTTTTATTCAACGACCAAATTGATAGGATGCTGGGAAGCGAAACTATTGTTGCCCTGAGCCTTTTGCTTGGCGGTATAGTTTTGGTTTATATCGACCGGTGGTTTGACCAACCATCTAAACAAAAGCCTGACCTTTTTGCCACAGAAACAACGCTTAGTGAATTGATTGAAGCCGATGATAAACTTACTTACAAAAAATCTTTGCTGATCGGTTTTTGGCAGGTATTGGCTATGATACCCGGGGTTAGCCGTAGTGCTGCCTCTATTATTGGTGGCATGCAACAAAAACTGACGCGAAACTTTGCAGCAGAATTTTCTTTTTTTCTTGCGGTA
>JAKFCI010000145.1:0-4108 GCA_036676725.1 Chitinophagaceae bacterium | reverse complement strand
CCCAAATTCCATGCTGCACACACCAATGCTGTTAAACTCAAGATTATAGTAAAAATCATCGTCATTAAAACAAATGAAAAATTCCACGCAACTATCCAAATGTACAGGAGTGTTATCTACCGTGTGTGCAATGCGAATGCTACTTTCCTCCACGTAATACTTAAGTAAAATGCAATCATCTCCATATCCAATTGTAAATTGAACATTGGGTTTATTAACAGTCGGAAGCCAAAGCGATTCTTCAATTATATGATGTTCTATTTGATCTAAAGCTGATGATATTTCATTTATGTCATCATAATCAACACCGCCCACATAAGAAACATTAAGCATTTTAAAATTGATTTTAGTGAATTGAATTCACATAGAATACACAAAAGGAAGAAAGAAGTTTGGTTAAAAACCTTTTTGCTTCAATACGAAAGATGCCTCTTTATTTATTTGAAAATCGTAAAAAAAAAATCATGCTCCTAAAATAATTCATGCAATCGTTTGAAAAAACAAAACAAACGATTGCGTAAATTTAAAAAGACAACTGTTAAACTATAGGATGTTTATTAACCAATTACATTTACTACCAATGAAGAGTTATAAACTTGTAAAATATATGTCCGATTGAAGGCATAGTCCTATTAAAGTCCGGGAATAAAACATGAAGAAATGAAAAAGCCAGTTCCTACCATAAAAGAAATTGCGAAGCGACTTAACATATCAATTTCAACTGTTTCCAGGGCATTGCATGATCACCCGAGCATAGGTTTACGCACAAAGACCAAAGTGCAGGAACTGGCAAAGGAATTAAAATATGAACCGAACCAAACAGCAATATTTTTTAAGCAAGGGAAAACTTTTACTATTGGCGTGATACTTCCAGAGTTATCAGAGGCTTTTTTTTCATCAGCCATTAGCGGTATTGAAGATTTTGCCAATACTAAAAAATACAATGTTTTAGTAGGTCAATCTCACGATGACCAGGAAAGGGAAAAACAACTGGTTGAAGCAATGAGAAATCACCGGGTGGACGGAATGCTGATATCAGTTGCAAAAAACACAAGTAGTTATCATCATTTTGATGTTTTAAAGGAATACAATATCCCACTCGTTTTTTTCGATAGAATTCCTAACAGGCCCGATATACATTATGTGGCTTCAAATTTAAAAAGTGGAATGACCGAGGCTATTGAATATTTACTAAAAAAGGGTCATAAAAACATTGCCTTGATTAATGGTCCTAAAACAATTATTGCTTCAAAAGAAAGGTTTGAAGGATATAGAGATGCTTTGTACAAAAAGAAAATAAAGATTGATGCAAACAATATTATTTCAACTGACCTTACGAAGGCGTCCACGGAGAATGCCATGGAGCAATTACTATCTATGAAAAGAAGGCCCACAGCCATTATAACATTTAATGATTACGTAGCACTGGATGCCATTCAATTTGCCAAAAGAAAGAAAATAAAGATCAATGAAGAACTTTCATTTGTAAGCTTCGTTAATCTTCCGCTTTGTCATTATATGGAAAACCCTCCTATTGCCTCAGTTGAACAATTTCCTTATGAACAGGGTAAAAAAGCGGCTGAATTATTATGGAAATTACTTGATCAAAGTAATGAAGCAGAAGAGTCTAACCAAATGTTGCAGGAAATTATTGAATCTAAACTAATTATGCATGATGCATAACCGGAATAATTACTAAGCTATATTTATTTCATCCGCTAAAAATATCCGCAAACGTTTGCAGTACATAACCTGTTTGGTATGAATTAAATTGTTCGCTTTATAAAGGCATTCAAATGATATTAGAGAAAGTATTATCCTTTTATGGCATCAATTCAGGCGCTTCTATTCGTTCTTATGGGAATGGATTGATCAATACCACCTGGCATGTTACCGCTTCCTCAGGCGAATACATTCTTCAAAAAATAAACAGCGATGTATTTAAAAACCCTTTTGATATTGCGTACAATATTGAAACCATCGCCGCTTATATTAAAGAAAATAATCCCGATTATTTTTTAGTTACACCAATAAAAACGCTTGACAACAAAACGATGGTTTTTTTGCCGGAAGCCGGGTATTTCAGGTGTGCTCCTTTTATCGTCGGCTCACGTTCTTATGAAGTAACAACGCACCCCGATCAAGCTTTTGAAGCCGCCTTCCAGTTTGGATTATTTACAAAATCGCTGAAAGATCTGGCTGTAGAAAATTTAAAAATTACTATTCCTGATTTTCATAATCTTAGTTTTCGTTACCAACAATTTGTTGATGCATTAAAACATGGAAACACGGAGCGGATTAAAGAAGCGGAAATGGAAATTCATTTTCTTACTTCACAAAATCATATAGTATCCACATTTGAAAAAATAAGATCAACAAATAGTTTTATATCTCGTGTTACCCATCATGATACAAAAATAAACAACGTGCTTTTTAATGCCCAGGGTAAAAGTATTTGTGTTATTGACCTGGATACAGTAATGCCCGGGTATTTTATAAGCGACCTTGGTGATATGATGCGAACTTATTTATCGCCGGTTAATGAAGAAGAAAAAGATTTTTCAAAAATTGAAATCCGTGATGAATATTTTAAAGCAATAATAGAAGGCTACATGCACTCTATGCATGATGCTTTAACGCCTGATGAATTAAACCATGTTGTTTATGCAGGCATGTTTTTAACCTATATGCAGGCTTTGCGTTTCCTAACCGATCATTTGAACAATGATATTTATTATGGTGCCAGGTATGAAGGCCAGAATTATGTAAGATCGCAAAACCAGGTTACACTTTTAATAAATATGCTTGAAAAAGAAAAGCACCTGCATTTAATTGTAAAGAAATCTACCGACGTAAAATTCTATTAATTGAACCAACAAATAGCACAGCAATAATGATAATTATAAAAGAACTAAGGACCAGTTTGTGCTACAATTCATTCATTAAAAAATTTAAAACCAGCGTATAAAAATGGGGCTGCTATAAATATTTAAACTTGTCAAAATTTTTTAACTTACATTATGCAAGCAAGTCAATAAACCACGATGAACATGAGACTTTTTTCTATTACAATATTGAAGGTCTCCCTCTTTATTTGTATTCTATTAATCCAGGATAAGGTAACAGCACAATCAGTAAGCGATTCCGTTACCAAAACAGTTTTTGCCGGTAAACAATATACCCGCTCCTCTTTCTACCAAAAACTTTGGGGTAAGCATTACCGTGAAGAATGGACGACACCGGTTAATGTTCCTCTTTTTTATTTAGATACCACTGCAGGTGGGTTAAAACCATATGAAGCCGGTGGCGGAAGACAAAGTAAAACCCTCAGGCTTCGCAATGCTCAGGGGAAAGAATATGTTTTACGAAGCATTGATAAAACACTCAGTGGCGCCTTAGATCCTATTTTTTATAACACTTTTATTGAAGACGTTTTAAAAGACCAGGCTTCGATGGCACATCCTTTTTCGGCCATCACCATTAGCGACATGGCGCAAGCAGCGAAAATTTATCATGCAATTCCGCAAATAGTATATGTACCCAAACAGCCTGCTTTAGATAGTTTCAATACTACATTCGGCGATAATTTATACCTTTTTGAACAACGCCCTGACGAAAATTGGGAAGAGGCTGACAACTTTGGAAATTCAAAAAACATCATCAGCACTGAAAAGCTGCTTGCGGAACTTTTAAAAAATAATGAAAATAGCGTTGATCAAATAGCTTTTGTCAGGGCAAGGTTATTTGATATTTTTCTTGGTGATTGGGGAAGGCATGAAGATCAATGGAGATGGGCAACTACAAACCACGGGAGTAAAACAATTTATGAACCTATACCTCGCGATAGAGACCAGGCTTATACCAAACTCGAAGGAACATTGGTTCAATTTGGACTTTCCGCAGCAAATGTTTCCCACCTTAAAAGTTTTGATTACAAAATAAAGGATGTAGCATCTTTTAATTTTCCTGCTCGCAATATAGACAGGCGTCTGGCAAACGAACCTACAAGGACTCAATGGTTAGAACTTGCAAAAGAATTGCAAGGATCATTAACAGACGAAGTAATTGAATCTTCAATTAAAAAATTACCGCCGGAGTTGTTTTCTAT
>JAKFCI010000144.1:0-1712 GCA_036676725.1 Chitinophagaceae bacterium | reverse complement strand
GGTAATTAGGCCAACTGCCCCGGTCATGATGCCGGCTTCTTTTTTGATCCTTTCCGCAAACGGGGTTTGGTATAAGGGACCAACTGGTATTTTTTGATCCGGCGAATTACCACCGCTCGAACAGTCTACCAGGTCGACACCTTTTTCCTTTAAGATTTTTGATAGCGCTACAGAATCTTCAATGGTCCACCCACCTTCGACCCAATCGGTGGCGGAAATACGAACAAAAAGTGGCAACGATTCATCCCATACTTCTTTTACTGCGTTTATAATTTCTATTAAAAAGCGAATCCGGTTATCAAAAGATCCTCCGTATTCATCGCTGCGGTGGTTGCTTAAAGGTGATAGAAATTCATTAATTAAATAACCATGCGCTCCATGTATTTCAATAACCTCGAAGCCTGCTTTTTTGGCACGACTTGAGGCTTCTTTAAAGGCGGCAATGATGTTCTTAATTTCTTGCTGGCTTAATTCACGTGGTATGGGTTCTCCATCTTTATAAGGAATGGCACTTGGCGCTTCGGTAATCCATGACTGTTCATTATTTCCTAAAGGTTGTCCTCCTTCCCAGGGGCGGTGGTGGCTGGCTTTGCGTCCTGCATGTGCCAGTTGGATGCCTGGTGCTGAACCCTGGTCTTTAATAAACCGGGTTATTCTTTTTAAAAACGAAATGTGTTCGTCGTTGTAAATGCCAAGGTCTTGTGGTGTTATTCTTCCAGCAGCAGAAACAGCAGCAGCTTCTGTAAACACTAGCCCGGCGCCTCCTACAGCACGACTGCCTAAATGCACCAGGTGCCAGTCGTTTGCAAAACCATCAATACTACTGTACTGGCACATGGGCGAAACAACGATCCTGTTTTTAAATGTAACCGAACGAATTTTTAGGGGTTGAAACAATTGCGACATATAGCGTTAGTTACAAACTTCCGGCCACAGCTCAAAATTCACGTTGATCAACAAACGAATATTCTGCTTCGTGTTTCAATAGAATCTAAAAACAGGGTCACATTCATTTCGCAGTTTGGTCGTCATTCATTTTTCCTGGCTTTCTTTCCTTCCTCCAAACCCTCTTTCCATTTTCGCTGGCGTTCTTCTATTTCTTCTTTGGTAAAATCATGTTCGCCTATTTCTTCTGTATTCTCATCCTCTTCTAAAAAATTAAAATGACGGTCACGGTTTGCTTCTGACGGCACATCAAGGTGCCGGTCTTTATCCTGTGGTAATTTATCTTTTTCTTCCATGATCTTTTTTTAAAATAATGCACCAAATTGGTGCCACAGGCCCGATTTTTCGGGGTATGCACTACCTATTTAAAATTTAAACGAACATTATGGAAAATAACAGGCATAAAGGCACAGAGTTCTCTAATGTAAGTGAACAATGGGCACAAAATGAAAGAAATAAAAAAAGAGAAGAAGCGGAAAATAGAAATGAAAATCCTTCTCGTGATTACTGGGAAAGACAAAGAGATAATGCGTCTTTAGGTTTTAGAAGTAATAATGATAGAAGCCAGCGGCCCAATGAAGATCCATTAGAAGAATGATAAGATGGTTTTCCTGATGACTAATTTTGACAGGCATTAAAGATGTAGCATTATTTAAAAAGGCAGTTATGGAAATAGGCATTTGTACGTTTGCTGATGTGGGCACCCACCCCCTGACCAAAGAAACCATTACCCCTTATCAGCGCCTGCGCAACCTGATGGAAGAAAT
>JAKFCI010000143.1:0-6237 GCA_036676725.1 Chitinophagaceae bacterium | reverse complement strand
ATATAAATGTAAGGGGAACTTTCTTCATGAGCAAGGCATGCATTCCGCCCTTAAAAAAGTCAACCAATCCACATATTTTAAATTTATCACCGCCCCTTGATCTAAATTCAAAATGGTTTGCGCCACACCTGGCTTACACCATGAGTAAGTATGGAATGAGCATGATTGTACTAGGACTTGCAGAAGAATTGAAACCTCTTAAAATAGCTGCAAATGCTTTATGGCCGCAAACAACTATTGCCACTGCTGCTGTTCAAAATCTATTAGGCGGTGATTATTTAATTCAACGAAGCAGAACACCTGAAATAGTGGCTGATGCTGCGTTTGCCATTGTTTCAAAGCCTTCTACTGAATGTACCGGCAACTTTTTTATTGATGAAGAAGTGCTGGAAAAAGAAGGCATAACTGATTTTTCAAAATACGCTGTCAATAAAGATCTGCCATTACAAAAAGACCTTTTTGTTGATTAAACTATTTTAAAATTATTATGATCGAAAGGTCGCTTGCCGGTTATTTTTTCTAACAGGTTTTTAAACCGGTCTTTCAATTTTATTTTATTGTAAGAGAGATCATAATCGAACTTCCAGTTAGCTGATTGAATGCGATGTTGCATAACTGCAGGATGTTTTCCTGTAAACTTTTTCAATGCATCGATATTAGAATAATCAAAATCACCCGAATATGTCTTTTCTTCATCCTGGTTGGGAACCAGGTTGTGGTAATATTTTATAAAATTATTTTGCTTTGCCTGCATGGCTTTAGGCTCCCTCACCCAACCATAATGGTAAATTGTCGCATTCAATGGCTTCACATTCAACTTTTGATTATCGCCTTTGCGAAAACCTTGTGCATCGCGGTAAGAAAAAATACTTTTATCATTTTTAATTACGCGGATCTCGTTCCGATACCAATTTGAGGATATGCCAACATAATCGAAAGAACCATAAAAATGCAGGTACTTAAATAATAACCCATCAACCTCTTTTACATCTTTCCATTGTTGCATGGCTTTATAAACTTCCTCATGTCCGTCTTCATGCATCACTTCATCTCCTTGAATATAAATGCACCAATCGCTGGCAGGATCAATTGCTTTAAAAGCTTTATCCGTTTCCGCTGCCAGCACCCTTCCGCCTTCTTTTAAATGATTGTCCCAAACCGTATCAATGATCTTGATTTTGGTAGGATGTATTGCAGCAACCAGCTCCCTGGTTCCATCGGTACAATCACCAACTGCAACAACCACTTCATCACATAGGGGTAAAATAGATTGTACTGCTTCAACAATTGGATATTGAAACGTTACAGCATTTTTAATAAATGTGAATCCTGAAACTTTCATTAAGATTAGGCTTCATTGGTACCCGGTGTTTCCTCGTTGCCCCAACGTTCAGGGCGCATTTGAGGAAACAACAATACATCTTGTATGGAGGGTTGGTTGGTTAACAGCATACATAATCTATCTATTCCAAAACCTATCCCCGATGTTGGCGGCATGCCATATTCCAATGCACGTAAAAAATCATAATCAATAAACATAGCTTCATCATCGCCACGCTTCATTAATTCAATTTGTTCTTCAAACCTTTCACGTTGGTCAATCGGATCGTTTAACTCGCTGTAAGCATTGGCGATTTCCTTCCCGTTAATGATCAACTCAAAACGCTCCACAAGTCCTGGCTTGGTGCGGTGTTTTTTTGTGAGCGGGCTCATTTCTACCGGGTAATCAATAATGAAGGTTGGTTGTATATAATGATGCTCGCAACGTCCGCCGAATATTTCATCAATTAATTTGCCTTTCCCAATATTTGGATCTACATCTATATTTATTTGCTTGCACACGCCACGCAATCCTTCTTCATCCATTTCGCTAACATCAAAGCCAGTGTGCACTTTTATGGCATCGTAAATTGAAATTCTTTTAAAAGGCGCCTCAAATGAAATTGATTTTTCACCAACCGTTACTTCGGTTCCTCCGGTTACATCTATGGCTGCTTTTTCCAACAATCGTTCGGTTACATTCATCATCCATAAATAATCTTTATAGGCAGTATAAAATTCAAGAATGGTGAACTCCGGGTTGTGCGTTCGATCCATTCCTTCATTACGAAAGTTGCGACTGAATTCATACACCCAATCGAACCCACCAACAATAAGGCGTTTTAAATACAACTCGTTTGCTATACGCAAATAGAACGGAACATCTAGTGCATTATGGTGCGTACTGAATGGACGTGCCGCTGCGCCACCAGGAATACTTTGCAAAACCGGTGTATCAACTTCTAATGCTCCATGCTCATTTAAAAATTCACGAATGGAGTTGATAAGTTTTGTCCGTTTTACAAATGTTTCTTTTACGGATGGATTAATAACGAGATCGGCGTAACGCTGGCGGTATTTAAATTCCGGATCGGTAACTGCATCAAAAGTTTGCCCTTCCGATTCTTTTACAATGGGCAATGGACGAAGTGCCTTGGCAAGAAAAGTGAATTCTTTTACATGAATTGATATCTCGCCCATTTTTGTACGGAATACAAAACCTTTTATGCCAATAAAATCACCAATATCTAAAAGTTTCTTCCAAACAACATCGTATAAAGAAGTATCGTCGTCTTTTGCCAGGTCGTCTTTTCGAACATAAATCTGTATGCGCCCATGAGAGTCCTGCAATTCGGCAAATGAAGCTTTTCCCATATCGCGAACGCTCATAATACGCCCAGCTACACAAACATCTTCCAACGCTTCCTTATTATCATCACTGAAAGCAGCTTTTATGGCAGATGAATAATTGTTTACAGGATACAATGCCGCCGGGTAAGGATCAATGCCTGCCCGAACCAATCCTGCTAATTTCTCTCTGCGCACCAACTCTTGTTCTGAAAGATTTTCTTGCATATTCAATTCTTGAAGCGCAAAATTACGGGTTGCGCTCATAGCATAAGTACTGAAAAATAGAAAAGAGATGAATATAAAAACAACCCTATCCCTGTTTTCACGTTCTTTACATGTGTACTTGCTTCTTTTCTGGCAGGCATTTTGAAACTTATACAAAAACCCCCGAACATGATCACACGTTTTTTGTCCGTACTCTTTTTAGCTTTTGGTTTGTCATCTTGTGAAACCTTATCAAAACTTCCATCTTATACTTCCGTCACCGAAGGTGAAGCATCTGAAGCCATGCGCCAGGCGCTGGACCAGGGTGTGGGAAGAGGTATCAATATTTTAAATGTGCAGGATGGATTTTTTGGAAACGAAACTTATAAATTATTTTTACCTACAGAAGCCCAAAGAATTGAAAATACCTTACGCCAGCTAGGTATGGGAGGAATGGTAGATAAAGCCATTTTACAAATAAACCGTGCCGCAGAAGACGCTGTGGGACAAGCCCGTCCCATTTTTGCAGATGCCATTCGGGAAATGACAATTACAGATGCTATCAATATTATAAAAGGACCGAATGATGCAGCAACGCAATACTTCCGCAACAAAACTTCGCAAAAGTTAACTGCGGCATTTCTACCTGTTATTAAAAGCTCTTTGGATAAGTTCAGTGCAACAAAATATTACAGCGACCTTATCAATACCTATAATGGCTTTCCTACAACAATGAACAAACTTAACCCGGACCTGCCTTCTTACGTAGTTGACAAAGCGGTAATTGCTTTATTTGACCAGGTGGCAAAAGAAGAAGCTAACATCAGGGCGAACCCAGTTGCACGAACAACCGAAATATTAAAAAAGGTATTTGGCTGGGCTGCACGTGGCTATTAAAAACATCTATTAACAATAACACAGATATTATTTAAGATTGCGTTCTGCATAAGAACGTAATTTTAATTATGTCTTTTATAAATGCACAACTTGACATTGGTTCATTACCTGGTGCAGAAGAAATTAAACTACAACCAGTCAACAAAGCTTATTTGCATCTTTTAAGAACTGAATGGCTTATATCTTCCTTGTTTCTTTCCATTGTAATTGCATTGCTGATTGTTTTTATTCCTGAAATACGATCGACCAAATGGTGGCTCGTGTTAGCAATTGGCGGATTAGCCATTATTTTATTCTACATTTTTTTCCAGGAGAAATCTTTTCCTTACCTCGCATTTGCCGTAAGAGACCAGGACGTTATTTACCGTAAAGGATGGCTGATACAAAGAATAAAGATTTGTCCGTACAACCGTGTTCAGAATTGCACCATCCAATCGGGACCTTTAGAAAGACGTTGGAAACTTGCTTCACTTATACTTTATACTGCAGGTTCGCAAGGTGCGGACCTGACAATTCCAGGCCTGTTACAAGACGAGGCCGAACAATTAAGGCAATTTATTCTAAGCAAGATCAATGGAACAGCCACAACAATTTAATTGGGAAACGCCGCAACGCCAACCGATTGCCGGTTTAGTAATTGTATTTGTAAAAACCGTTTGGGAGGTTCTAAAACGTATTTGGCCTTTTGTTCTGTTGTTTCTTTTTAATGAAAAAACCGAGGGTGTAAACAAATATGAAATACTTGCCATTTTTTTTGCAGTAATAACAGTAGCAGGGAGTATAATCAAATTCATTTTTTTTAGATTTTCCATAATAAACAATGAATTAGTCATTAAAAAAGGTTGGCTAAAAAAAGAGGTCATTGTTGTGCCTTTGCAAAAAATTCAAACTGTAAATATTGAAGAAACATTTTTACACAATGCACTTGGAATTGTAAAACTTTCGGTTGATACCGCTGGTTCCAGCAATACAGAAGTAACGATAGATGCACTGCGCCTTCCAATGGCAAGAGCCTTACAAGCCCAATTAGATGCAAAAGAATTAAAAGAGGAAAATAATGTAATTCCAACTTTTTCAGTTCCCATTATATCCCTATCAGGCAAAGACCTTTTGAAGTTAAGCTTGTCGGCAAACCATGTTGAAGCTTTTTTTATTTTGCTTTCTTTTGGCTTCGGTATTTATGAGAATATAAGAAGCATTAATGAAGGACTTGTTGATGAAGCTGCTGGTTGGGTACCGCAAAGTTCGTTATTGATTATTTCAATATTGGTTGGAACAGTTCTCCTGGTCACTTTATTAATCTCCACGATCCGCATTTTTTTAAAATTTTACGGGTTGAGTGTAAAACGAACGCCAACAGGTTTTTACATAAAAGCAGGTCTTACTAATGTAAAAGAGCGCCTGGTTTCTTTTCAAAAAATACAATTTGTCTCGTGGCATGCTAACTGGGTAAGAACCCAAATAGGATTATGGATATTGGAATACAAAATTGCAGGTGCCGACGAAGTAAAAAATAAAATGAAGGTTGAAGTGCCCGTTACTCAATATGCCAATATTCAAACACTAATAGAACAATACAATGCAGTTCCGGAAACAGAAGGCATGTTACCTGTTCGGATACATAATTCTTATTTCTGGCGCCGGTTAATTTTGTTGGGATTAATACCTGCCGCCCTGCTAATTTTTGCTACATGGCAATGGTGGCAGTATGGTTCCTTACTATTTCTTGCTTTACCGGTTTTATTGGGTGCAAAAGCATTCTTGTTTCAAAAAAGATTTCGCCTTTTTGCGGACGAAGAAGTGGTGTTCATAGACAAATCGACCTATGGAACAGAAAAGCTCTTATTGCAATGGTATAAACTGCAAACGGTTGTTTTGCAGCAAAGCCTTTACCAACGCAGGAATAACCTGGCAACGGTAAAATTATTTACAGCAGGGGGCACCATCAGCGTTCCTTATATCTCCATTGAAGATGCTTATCAAATTGTAAATTATGGGCTGTATAAAATTGAATCAACACAAAAAAGCTGGATGTAATTCGATTCAATTATCAGGTTGTTTCTGCGGCTAATAAAACCTGCCAGGCTTCATCCACTTTTCCTTCATTCAATAATTTAGCAGCGTATAAGTGGATTTCCTTTTCCATATCCACCGGGTTAATGGAAAAATATTGAACAATGTTTTTTAAATGTTCATCCTCGTAAGCAGCGTTCACCACCGGCATTTCATGCACATTTGCTAATTGACCCAAATGATTACCGGTTAAAAATTTACTTTGTTTTATTCCAACAGGTAATGCATCTATACCAATACCGAGTTGAGTATTTGGTTTTGCTACCTGGAAAAGATTTTCAGGGCCAACCTTGCAGTACCAATCTCCCCCAAGCCTTGCCGCATGGTTAAGTTTCGCCTGGACTATTTTTTTATCGTTTAGTATGTCATCGTTTATGTGGATATAGATCACTT
>JAKFCI010000142.1:0-13872 GCA_036676725.1 Chitinophagaceae bacterium | reverse complement strand
TACCATATTTTCATCCTTCATGCTAACACAAATGCGTTCTGAACGCCGGCAAACACATCGTGCTACATGCGCAAATGATACAGCCGTATTTCCGCCAGGTAAAATAAAAGACCGCATTGGCTGAAGACTTTCATTCATCCGGTCCATTTCTTTTTCTAAAAAAACCACGTCTTGCTCATGCAAATCCGGGAGGCTTAATTTGGGCTCTTTTTCGGGGTCGCAGGCAAGCGATGAACCAATGGTAAACAAACGATCCTGCACCTCTTTTAATGTTTGTTTAGTCGTATCATCTGTTAAGCTATCCGCCACTACACCAATCCATGAATTCAATTCATCTACCGTTCCATAACTTTCAATCCGTATATGACTTTTGGAAACTTTTGTTCCCCCGATTAATGAAGTTGTTCCTTTGTCACCTGTCTTCGTGTATATCTTTAATGCCATCTTTAAAAGTTTAGTACCCTTTTTGTAATATTAAATAAGAATGGATCAGAAAACAAAAGTATTGATTATTGGTGCCGGCCCAACAGGATTGATGGCCGCCTGCCAATTAAGACTCCACGGAATAGAGCCGGTAATAATAGATAAGAAAGCAGGTCCCACCCAGGAATCAAGGGCATTGATTGTGCATGCAAGAACCCTGGAAATTTATGACCAGATGGGCATTGTAAATGAAGCTTTGTTAAAAGGTGAGATCGTTAACTGCGCTCAATTTATTGTAAAAGATAAAAAAGCAGGCGAAGTGCCTATAAATAAAATTGGAGAAGGAATTAGTCCTTTTCCTTTTTTTTTAGTGTTGGAGCAAAGTAAGAATGAAGAATTGCTGTACAATTTTTTTAAGAAATTGGGTGGTGAGGTTCAATGGAATTCAGAAATGATCTCTTTATTACAGGAAGAAGATAAAAATATTGTTGCTGTAAAAAATGGCAAAGGAACCATTGACATTGATGCTGAATATATAATAGCTGCCGATGGAGCTAAAAGTGTTGTGAGAAATGCTTTGGACATTCCATTTATTGGCGATACTTATGAACAAATATTCTATGTAGCGGATACGGCGCTTCAATGGCAATGGGGGAGAGAATCATTATCAATTTATGCTACAGGAAAAACTTTTATGGGCTTATTCCCTATGCAGGGTAAAGACCGGTTCCGGGTGATTGGATTTTTGCCTGAAAATTTTAAAGAAGAGGAAGCCAAAAGTTTTGAAGATATAATTCCATTTATTCAGCAACAGGTAAAAGTGCCATTGAAATTTTCAGATACTTCATGGTTTTCTATTTATCGGCTGCACCACAGGTGTATAGAACAATTTAGAAAAGGCAACATTTTTTTTGCAGGTGATGCAGCACACATTCATAGCCCGGCTGGCGGGCAGGGAATGAATACGGGTTTGCAGGATGCATATAATCTTGCATGGAAATTAGCCATGGTTATTAAAGGAACAACACAAATTGGTTTATTAAATACTTACGAGCAGGAAAGATTACCGTTTGCCAAACACCTGATTCATTCAACCGATAGAATGTTCCAGGTAATGACATCGAAAAAGTGGTACCATAAGCTATGGCGTTTGCAGATTTTTCCTACTTTATTCCCTTTCTTTATCCGGTTTAAAAATTACAGGCAAAAAATATTTCGAACGGTTTCTCAAACCGGGATAAAATATATTAATTCAGACCTTACCGTTAATCGTGTAATGGAATCCCTGCCAGTAAAAGCGGGTGAACGTTTTCCTTATTTAAAAACCCAGGATGGGGAAAATGTTTTTCATTTAATGAAATCGCCAGCTTTTCATGCGTTAATTTTTAGTCCTTCAAAAAATAAAGACCTTATAACGGAGATGAATACCGTACAAGCTGAAATAGGTAAGTCACTAATTGTTATTGACCTTACTGAAGAAGAACAATTATGTACCGAACTAAAAATTAAAGAAGATGTTGTTGTACTCATTCGGCCGGACCATTACATAGGTTTAATAACCGACGAGGGTGCAAAAGTTGTTGGTGATTATTTGAAAAAATTAGGTGAGGAGAAGAAAGCGGATGGTATTAAACTGACGCAAACGCATTCATAGCAGTACGCCTTTTGTCGCTTTCTAAGATGCCATCGCGTAAACGAATGATTCGGAATGCGTGGTTGGCAATATCTTCTTCGTGTGTTACCAATACAACAGTATTATTACTTGCATGAATTTTTCCAAAAATATCCATGATCTCATGCGAAGTTTTGGAATCGAGGTTACCTGTTGGTTCGTCGGCCAATATAATTGCAGGATCATTTACCAGGGCACGGGCAATCGCAACACGCTGGTTTTGTCCACCACTCAATTCATTTGGTTTGTGGTGGCTTCTGTCGGCAAGGCTTACCAGGTCAAGTACATGTAAAGCCTTTTCCATTCTTTGTTTTTTAGGCACACCGGCATATACCAAGGGTAAGGCAACATTTTCTGCCGCCGTTAATCGAGGTAGTAAATTAAATTGTTGAAATACAAATCCAATTTCGCGGTTACGCACTTCAGCAAGGCTGTTATCTGCCATTTGGCTTACATCCTGGCCATTTAAAATATAACGCCCGGCTGTAGGAGTATCCAGGCAACCGAGAATATTCATTAACGTGCTTTTGCCAGAGCCAGATGGACCCATAAGGGCAACATATTCACCTTTATTAATTTCTAGCGAAATGCCTTTTAATACTTCAACTACCTGTTTGCCCAGGTAATAATTTTTTTTGATGTGCTCTAAATGAATAATGGGCTGCATGTAAAAGTGTTACGCTATCAAATATAGTAAATGGGTTACAAGTAGTTAAGGCTAAAATCTCGAATTCACTGCATCCAACCGTAAATTTAATAAGCCCATTTAACAAGGGTAGCACCCCAGGTAAAGCCACCTCCGAACGCTGCCAACACAATATTGTCGCCTTTGTTTAATTCATGTTTCCATTCCCAAAGGCAAAGCGGGATTGTTGCTGCCGTGGTATTTCCATATTTCTGGATATTGATCATAACCTTATCAGACGATAAACCCATGCGGTTTGCTGTAGCATCAATAATTCTTTTATTGGCCTGGTGCGGTACCAGCCAGGCAATATCTTCACCAGTAAGTTTGTTGCGTTCCAATAATTCAGCACTTACATCAGCCATATTTTTTACCGCGGTTTTAAATACGGGTTGCCCGTCCTGGAAAAGATAATGTTCTTTATTCGCCACGGTTTCTGCTGATGCAGGTCTAAGTGAGCCGCCGGCTTTCATATGTAAAAAGTGCCTGCCACTACCATCGCTTTTTAAAATGCTATCCTGAATACCCAGGCCGTCATGGTTGGGTTCCAGCAAAACACCAGCTGCGGCATCGCCAAAAAGAATACAGGTACTACGATCTGAATAGTCTGTAATGGCGCTCATTTTATCTGCACCAATTACAATTACTTTTTTATATCGACGGCTTTCAATTAAAGCAGCGCCTGTTGTTAAACCAAATAAAAAACCAGAACATGCCGCTTCCAGGTCGAAGCCCCAACAATTTTTAGCGCCAATTTTATCAGCAATGATGTTTGCGGTTGCAGGGAAAACCATATCAGGTGTTACGGTTGCGCATATAATACAATCTATTTCTTCAGGAGAGATACCTCTTTTTTCACAGATCTGAAGAATTGCTGACGCAGCCATATCGGATGTTGCCAATCCTTCACCTTTTAATATGCGCCTTTCAGAAACACCCGTACGTGTGGTGATCCACTCGTCAGTTGTATCTACCATTTTTTCCAGGTCGGCATTGGTCAATTTATCTTCCGGTAAAAATGCACCCACCGCTGTAATTGCTGCTGATATTTTTTGCGTCATCTTATTACTTATTAAAGAGGTGCGAAGATACAGAACAGCTAACAGACATTTGTCGACCTATTGAGCTTAAAGCTTCAAATTGTTTTTATTTAAAACTTTCATTGTCATGCAAATGCAAACCTTTCTGTGGACATATTTATCTATTTTGCACCCATGATCGCTTTTTTAAAAGGCAACTATGTAAAGAAGACACCTGCAACGGTTCAAATTGATGTGAACGGTGTTGGGTACGATGTGAACATCAGCCTGAACACTTATTCGAGCATACAGGATAAAGAAGCGGGGACCCTGTTGACGCACCTTTTAATACGTGAGGATGCGCATATTTTGTTTGGTTTTTTTGATGTTACGGAAAAAGAAATGTTTTTACACTTATTGTCCGTTTCAGGCGTAGGCGCATCTACGGCCAGGGTAATGCTTTCTTACATGAAGCCCGATGAATTAAGTCGTGCCATTGTACAAGGGCAGGTGAAAATGCTGGAAGCTGTAAAAGGCATTGGCAAAAAAACTGCAGAACGCATTGTTCTTGAACTAAAAGATAAATTATCCAAGCAACCATTGGATGCAAATATTTCGGCTTGGAAAGGCAATACTTTACAATCCGATGCGTTAAATGCCTTAATTGCTTTAGGCATAAACCGCCAGGCAGCTGATGTCGCATTGCAAAAAGTGCTGGCTCAGCATCCTGAATTAAATGTGGAAGAAGTAATCAAAAAAGCTTTGCAAAACCTATGAAACCTGTATTCGTTAACTAATTGTTGAGAGAAATACCTTGTCTGCCACATCTACCTTCACAGTTCGTACGCTGTTTGCTGCAATAATTCTGTTTTTTGCAGGATTGCAGGGTTATGCCAATGAAGGTTTTATTCCCAGTGAATCCCATAAGTTTTTTCAAGACACCACTAAATACCCCTTAACCGACAGGCGGGGCGATCCTTATACTTATCCTAACCGCAATTCATTTGATTTAAGGGATACTGCTTTTATCAAGCGTTCAGTCGAGTACGATCCCAAAACGAAGCAGTATTATAGTATAGAAAAAATCGGTAACCAATATTACCGTACTCCAATGACCTTTTCTATGCAGGAATTTATTGAACTGCAGGCAAGAAAAGATGAAAATGAATACTTCCGCAAAAGAGCCAATACTTTAATTAACCTGAACAGAAGAAGTGCAAAACCAAATTTTGGTTTTAACAGCGATTGGATGAACAGGATCACGGGTAACGGAAAGGTGGAAATTCGCCCATCCGGTTATGTTGATATTGCTGCAGGTTACCAGGGACAAAATATTAAAAATCCAACCTTACCCGAACGTGCAAGAAAAACCGGCGGCTTTGACTTTAATATGAATGCCCAGTTGCAGGTAGATGCAAATATTGGCGACAAGATCAAGCTTCCCATTAATTATAATACACTGGCAAATTTTGAATTTGAAAACCAGTTAAAGTTTGATTATCAAGGTAAAGATGATGAGATATTAAAACAGTTCCAGTTAGGAAACGTAAACTTCACTTCTAAGGGAAGTTTGATACCAGGTGCGCAATCCTTATTCGGTGTAAAATCTCAATTGCAATTTGGAAAATTATTTGTTACTACTGTTTTAGCCAACCAACGCTCACAGCGGCAGTCTTTAGGTTTGCAAGGTGGAACAGCTGCGCAAACATTTAGTTTAAAAGCTGATGAATACGAAGAGAACCGCCACTTTTTAATGGGGCATTATTTTCGAAACAACTACAACAACGCAATGAAAGACCTGCCTTTAGTGCGGTCCAACATCACCATTCAAAGAGTAGAAGTTTGGGTAACAAACAGAACCGGGGCTACTACCGATACAAGAGATATCGTTGCCTTAATGGACCTTGGAGAGGGACAACCTTTTGGTCCCTGGGGTGGTACACCGGGTGCATTCCCTTCTAACACCGCAAATAGTTTGTACCAAACAATTACAAGTAATCCCAATAGCCGTAATTCTACCGAAGTAAACAATGTGCTAACAGGATTAGGGTTGCAATCGGTGCAGGATTTTGAAAAAACCTTTGCACGCAAACTTCAGCCAACAGATTATTATTTTAATCCAAGAATCGGTTTTCTTTCTCTAAACCAATCATTACAAGCAGATGAAGTTTTAGGTATCGCTTTTCAATATACATATAATGGAAAGGTTTACCAGGTGGGAGAATTTTCGCAGGATATTTCGCCAGACAGCAGCGGAAACACCCAGAAAGTTTTGTTTTTAAAATTATTAAAAGCTACTTCACAGCGTCCCAATCTACCTATTTGGGATTTGATGATGAAGAACGTTTATAGTGTAGGTTTTGGCCAATTGGAACGCCAGGATTTTAAATTAGATGTTATTTACGAAGAACCAAGTCTTGGTGAAAAAAGATATTTACCACTGAGTGATAGTTTAAAACCTGAATTTAAAGGCGTACCCATTTTAAACCTGGTCAATCTTGACCGGCTAAATAATAATAACGATCCGCAACCGGATGGTGTTTTTGATTATGTAGAAGGATACACGGTCATTTCTTCTCAAAGCCGGATTATTTTCCCTGTACTTGAGCCTTTTGCCCGCGACCTTGAATATGTATTTGCAAACGAAGGTGGAAAGCAAAAATATTTATACTATCCACTTTACGATACCATAAAAGCAATTGCCCAAAACTTTGCCAACTTAAACAGGTTTGAATTGGTAGGTCGTTCAAAATCTTCATCCAATTCAGAATACCAGTTAGGATTTAACATCCCACGTGGTTCAGTAACCGTTACTGCCGGTGGCCAGTTGCTCCAGGAAAATATTGATTACGAGATCAATTATGATCTTGGAACATTGCGGGTAATTAATACAGCTGTGATTAATTCCGGGATGCAAGTTGACGTTCAGTACGAGAACAATGCAACCTTTGGCTTGCAACAAAGAAATTATTTAGGACTTAGGTTAGATTACCTCGTTAATAAAAATCTTTCAGTAGGTGGTACAATGGTTCGTTTAGGAGAAAGGCCATTTTTCAGCAAACAAAGCTATGGCGAAGACCCAATAAAGAATACCATGTACGGGTTGGATTTTGATTATCGCAACGAGATACCACGTCTTTCTAAATGGTTAGACAAACTTCCATTTTATTCAACAAAAATTCCTTCGGCAATTACCGCCTATGGTGAAGTTGCTATGTTACAACCTGGCCACTCGAAACTAATAGGTAAAGGTGGCGAAGGTGTTATTTATATAGATGATTTTGAAGGTACACGCAGTAGTATTGATTTGCGTTTTCCATTAAATAGCTGGACACTCGCTTCTACACCAAAGGATGCAAAAGATGCAAATGACCAGATCCTTTTCCCTGAGGCTACACTTTCAAACGACCTTGGTTACGGCTTCAACAGGGCAAAATTGGCCTGGTATAATATTGAACCTGTTTTACAGGAAAGAAGAAATACCAATAATCCTTTACGTAATAACCTGGATGAATTATCGAAACCGGAAACAAGGCAGGTTTTTCAAAATGAATTATTCCCGCAACGTACAAACGACATTGGTCAAGGTATCCTGACAACATTTGACCTTTCATTTTATCCAACAGAAAAAGGTCCTTATAATTTTAGAACCAGTGGCATTGATGGAAAGGGTCGCCTGGTAGAGCCTAAAAAAGCATGGGGCGGTATCATGCGTAATGTTGATCAAACCGATTTTGAAACCAGCAACATTGAATTCATAGAATTCTGGATGCAGGATCCTTTTATCAATAAGCAATCCAGCACGGGCGGTGAATTATATTTTAACCTGGGTAATATATCAGAAGATGTTTTACGCGATAGCAGGCGTTTGTACGAAAACGGTTTACCTACACCAACCAATCCTAATAATTTAACGGACCAATCGGCCTGGGGTGTGGTTCCAAGAAACCCGATACAAGTAACAAATGCTTTTAGTAATGAACCTGATGACCGCAAGTACCAGGATGTTGGCTTTGATGGATTAACCGATACAGCGGAACAGCAAAAATTCCAACCTTACTTAAATAGTTTACAGGGTGTAGTTGATGCAGCAACTTTTCAAAAAGCGCAAATAGATCCGTCAGCCGATAACTTTAAAGGATACCGCAATGAGCTTTATGAAAAAACCAATGCTGGAATTTTAGAGCGTTACAAAGACATCAATAATCCGCACGGTAATTCCCCTGTCGCTGACAATACAGATCAATTTACAAATGCATTTACACTTTATCCTGACCAGGAAGAATTAAACCGGGATAACACACTAAATGAATCAGAAGAATATTTTCAATATAGGGTTGAATTAAAACCCAACATGCAGGTAGGTACCAATTTCATTACAGATAAAAGAGTTGTTAGTGTTCCATTGGCAAATGCCACTCGCCGTAACGAAACATGGTACTTATTCCGAATCCCGGTAAAAGATTACCAGGCCAAAATTGGTAACATTCCGGACTTTAAATCCATACGTTTCATTCGTATGTTCATGACGAATTTTGAAGATACCGCTACCGTTCGTTTTGCCAAATTGGAATTTGTTAGAAACCAATGGCGAGAGTTTACAAATGAAATAGATACTACTGGTAACTACCTGCCATTGGCCGCCAATGATCCAACGCAGGTTGAAGTATTAGCTGTAAACCTAGAAGAAAATGACCAGCGCCAGCCTGTTCGTTATGTGCAACCTCCGGGGATAGAACGCCAGCAGCAAATAAGTAATAATAATGTGCAGTTGTTACAGAACGAACAATCGTTAAGTTTAAAAGTTTGCGACCTGCCGCAGAACCAGGCAAGAGGTGTTTTTAAAACAATGAATCTTGACTTGCGCCAGTATGGAAGAATTTCCATGTTTGTGCACGCAGAAAAAGTTGAAGGTTTTCCTTTGGTTGATAATGACCTGAATGCGATCGTTAGAATTGGTAACGACTTTGTAAGTAATTATTACGAAATAAAAATTCCATTAAAACTTACGCCTTTTGGTGCACGTGATTCGTTGACCATTTGGCCGGAACAAAATAATCTTGACTTCGATCTGAATATTCTTACCCAATTAAAATCACGCCGTAACCGAAGTACAACTGCAGGTTCGCAATATTATAGTGAGCGGTTTGATGATGGTAAAACCTACGCCATCATTGGTAATCCAAACCTGGGTGAAGTACGCGGTATGTTACTGGCAGTTCAAAATGTTACACAGGCAACAACTTGTACCGAAGTGTGGTTTAATGAATTAAGATTATCACGCCTTGATGAAAAGGGTGGTTATGCTGCATTAGGCCGGGTTGATTTAAGATTAGCAGATTTGGGAAGTTTAAGTTTTGCCGGTAGTTTACGCAGCAATGGTTTTGGAACTTTGGAACAAAGAGTGAATGAAAGAAGCCGTGAAGATTTTTCACAGGTTGATGTAAGTGCAAGTCTTGATCTTGGAAGGCTTGTACCAAAAAGTGCGGGCATACAAATTCCGGTTTATGCTGGCATTAGTAAAACCAAGAGCACGCCAGAATACGATCCTTATGACCTGGATATAAAGTTGAGAGATAAATTAAATGATGCTCCTTCCAAAGAAGCAAAAGATTCTATTAGCAACGATGCTAACGACCAGATGACCATTAAGACCATCAATTTTACGAATGTCAAAAAAATAAAAACCAGTGGTAAACCAATTCAACCCTGGGACATTTCTAACATTGACCTGAATTATTCCTATACACACCAGGAACGCACAAATCCTATTATTGAATCGGATGATATAAAAAGAACACGGGCTGCTGTTGGATACACATATGCACCACAACAACGTTTTATTGAACCTTTGAAAAACCTGATCAAATCAAAATCGCCCTGGCTGGCATTGATCCGTGATTTTAATTTTAACTACAAGCCAAGTACTATTTCTTTAAAAGCAGATATCAATCGACAGTTCGGTGCATTGCGTTCGCGGAATGTTGGCGGTGGTGGATTTAAATTTCCAGAAACCTACGATAAGTATTTTTATTTTGACCGCTATTATACACTGCGCTGGGATTTGACACGTTCGCTAACGTTTGATTTTAATGCGATAAATAATGCCCGTGTAGATGAACCATTTGGACGCATCGATACAAAAGAGGAAAAAGATTCGGTTCGCAGCAATTTATTGAAAGGTGGCCGTACCACGCATTACCGCCACGAGGGTACTTTAAGCTACCAATTGCCAATGACAAAAATTCCTTTTCTTGACTGGACGATGATCAGGGCAAGTTATACGGCGAAGTATGATTGGGTAGCGGCATCACTTCTAACAAAAAATTTAGGCAATACTTTATTGAACGGACAGACAAGAAATGTAAATGCTGAATTAAACTTTGACCAGCTGTATACTAAATGGAAATTCTTAAGATCTGTTTATACAGAAAATCCTGCTGCACCCAAACCAACGATAGATTCGGCTGCTGGTAAACGTGTGAAGGATGAAAATGCAGCCCCGCAAGTTGCTAAAGTACCACGCTTCTTTGCCCAATTGCTAACATCACTTAAAAGAGTAGGTGTTCAATACACTGAAGATCTTGGTACGTTATTGCCAGGTTATTTGGATAGTACCAGGGTATTAGGAATGAATTTAAGAAGCTCCGCACCGGGATGGAAATACGTGATGGGTTACCAGCCGGATACAAGCGATATTAATGGTTTAGGACAGAGAGGTTTATTAACCAGGGATTCTTTATTCAATGAACTGATCCAGCAAAAATATAGCCAGCGCTTAGGGCTTACTGCTCAAATATCGCCGCTTCGCGATTTGAATATTGATGTAACCCTTGACAAAACATTTACCAAAGATTACAACGAATTATTAAAGGATACAGGAATGGGTTCCGGCTTGCGTCGTTATAATCCTTATGCAACAGGAAGTTTCAGTATCACTTATATTTCTTACCAAACATTATTTTCTAAGTTCGATCCGAACGAGATATCAGAAACATTTAAAGAATTTGAAAACAACCGAACTTTCTTATCGCAAAGGTTAGGAAAAGAAAATCCTTACCAGGGCGGCGTTATCGATCCGGGTACTGGTTACGCGGTTGGGTATGGCCGATATGCGCAGGATGTGATCATCCCGGCTTTCTTAGCCGCCTACACAGATAAAGATCCATCAAGTGTTAAGCTGATTAAAAACTCAAATTCAAAGTTGCGCTCAAATCCTTTTTCTGGGTTAATGCCTAAACCAAACTGGAATATTACTTACAATGGATTAAGCAGGGTACCAGGGCTCGAAAAAATATTTACTAATGTCACTATTCGCCATGGTTACAATAGTACGCTAAGCATGAATAGTTTTAACACGGCGCTTCTTTTCCAGGATCCGTTGCGTATTGGCTATCCATCGTTTATCGATACACAAACAAATAATTACATTCCTTATTTCTTAATACCAAACGTAACGGTTAGCGAACAATTCAGTCCTTTACTGGAAGTGGATATGACCTTTACCAACCAGCTTTCTACAAGGGTTGAATTTAGAAAAAGCAGGACGCTTAGTTTAAGTTTGATTGACTACCAGTTAGCCGAAAACCGTTCTACTGAATATACAATTGGATTGAACTGGCGTAAACGTGGTGTACCGTTTCTGCAAAATTTAAAAATTGGCAAGAATGGTAAAACGCTTGAGAACGATGTTACTTTCCGGTTTGATTTTAGTTTGCGGGATGATGCAACATCTAACAGCAAACTTGACCAGAACCAGGCTTTTGGAACCGCGGGTCAAAAAGTTGTGCGTATTTCACCCACAATCGATTATGTTTTAAATAATCGCATCAATCTTAAATTCTACTTCGAACAAAATAAGGTAATACCGAAGATCGCAACTTCGGCACCTGTTACAACAACTCGTGGCGGTTTGCAAGTGCGTATTTCTTTAGCGCAGTAAACAGTGAACTCTTTCGATAAATCTTTTATTTAAAAGACATCGATCTTAGAATGCATTATTATTCTATTCAAGTAATTTATATTGATTAATTACATTCTTCAATGAAGCTATTTACGTACTAAATAAAAAGCCACCTACAATTAGGCGGCTAAATCATTAAAAGCTTGGAGAATTCTATAATTGGTTTGGCTAAGCGTGAAGCCGTATCTGTTAACAATAATTATTTAGCGTTCTGGCTCGCCCGGGCTTCTGGTTTTGTCTTTTTAAACAACATAACATACCCACACAAATTCTTTTTCTGCTTTTTGTTCACTTGTACTGGTTTCATTAAATGAAACTCGCTGAACTTCGGTATATAAGAGTAAGAAATGACGTTCCCATCTACATCGCCCCACATGTGTTTTTTGTAAACCACTTGCTTTTCATTCCAGTCGTACATACGAACTTCATAAAGCCTTGAAGTAGGTTCGCCAATAAAAACAAACTGGTACCAACTGCCCTGGGTTAACGGAACAACAACAGGCATTTCATATTCGCTCTCCATGGTTATGGAAGCTTCTTTTAAAACGACAAAGCCATCTTTGGAATATAATTGTTTTAAGCTATCAACCTGTTGTTTAATGCCCTCGTTATTACATTCTTTAATACGAATGACTTCTTGCGAGGAGGCAGAAAAGAAGCCAAAAATTGATAAGGATAGTAGGAAGTTTTTCATTGTTTAAGTAGGGTATTGGCGTGCTTTATAAAAGTAGAAGAATTTTTATCAATCTTACTATGATATGCTTAAGGAATGTTTTGAATGCGTAAATATCCTTAGTAGTCTTACTTTAAAAATATTTATTCATCGAAAAAACCCTTAGTGAATCTTACTTTTTTGCCAAAACGCAACCCCGCATGTGCAAATCAAAGGCCTGAAAATGTTAGCTTTTTCTAAATATTATCCATTAATTATTCTTATTAAAATTGACTGAGCTTGCCTGCTGGGTGCAGGTTAAAACCAGGTCATTTATACAAACATGATCAGGTAAAGTGGTGGTATAATAAACAACCTCCGCTACATCTTGTGCCGAAAGCGGTTGATATCCTTCGTATACTTTTTTAGCATTGTCTTCTGAGCCTTTAAAACGAACAAGTGAAAACTCTGTTTCTGCTGCGCCGGGGTGTATGCCGGTTACTTTAATATTGTGTTGTAAGAGATCAATGCGCATTGCTTTGGTTAATGCATCAACAGCATGTTTACTGGCACAATAAACATTGCCTCTTTCATAAATTTCTTTTCCTGCAATTGAACCTATGTTTATAATATGACCTTTTTTGTTCTTTACCATATAAGGAACAACCGCTTTTGATACATAAAGCAATCCTTTTACATTGGTATCCAACATGGTGTTCCAGTCTTCTATACTTGCTTCATCAAATAAATCCCTGCCTAAAGCAAGGCCTGCATTATTCACCAGTACATCAATATTTTTCCATTCTTCGGGCAGGTTTTTAATACTGGTAAAAACGGCTTGCTGATCTTGCACATCAAAAGGAAGTAAATAACATTCGCTATTGTATTTTGTTTTTAATGTTTGTTGGAGATTTTCCAGGCGTTCAGTTCTTCTGCCGTTTAATATTAATCTATAATGATTGGCTGCAAATATATGTGCACAGGCTTCACCAAAACCGGCGGTTGCACCTGTAATGAATACGGTTTTTTTCATGCTTGCAAGCTAAGCAGAAACTAGATAATGTAATGTGGAAATGGTGAATTACCTGATTAGTGTAACCGTTCCTTTTGCGAAAAATTCTTTACCTGTATAATCAATTGCTTTTACAACCCATACAAATACATTGGTCCCTTGATCTTTACCTTTAATTTTTCCATCCCAACCTTGTCCGCTAGTGGTGGTATTAAAAACCAGTTGGCCCCAACGATTATAAATTCTGAAATATTCAATGCGATCAATGCCCACAGCAATGGGGCGAATAACATCATTCCTGCCATCATTGTTTGGTGTAAAAGCGGTAGGCACTAATACCTGTGGTGCAACCTTAAAAATTTTAACTGTTATATACGCTGAATCATAACAATCAGCTTCATTATAAACAAGCACTTTATACCGGATGGAATCAAACTCTCCGCCAT
>JAKFCI010000141.1:0-3804 GCA_036676725.1 Chitinophagaceae bacterium | reverse complement strand
GCTTCAAGTTTTATTTCTCCGCTTGCTGTTTTAATGGTAGCTACAACGCCATTGCCCGAAGTATCAACATGCGTTACTTCGCTGTTTACCATTACTTCGATGCCTTGCTTTTTAAAACTCTTTTCCAGTTCTTTAGAAATGTCTGCATCTTCCAAAGGAACAATGGCAGGCAAAAATTCTACGATGGTAACTTTAGTGCCCATACTGTTGTAGAAATAACCAAATTCACAACCTATTGCACCACTACCAACAACGATCATGCTTTTAGGCTGTTGTGGTAAAGACATGGCTTCGCGGTAGCCAATGATCTTTTTGCCATCAATAGGCATAGATGGTAACTGGCGGCTGCGGGCACCGGTTGCAAGTATGATATGTTTTCCTTCTACGGTTTGTTTTGCATTATCGGCGCCAGTCACTTCAATTTTTCCTTTTGCTACAACCTTTCCAAAACCATTAATAACGTCGATCTTGTTTTTGCGCATCAAAAATTGAACGCCTTTGCTCATTTTATCGGCAACGCCACGGCTACGCTTAATTACTGCTTCAAAATTGTGCTTACCGGTTGCTTCAATACCAAAGTCCTGCGCATGCTTGATGTAATCGTAAACCTGTGCACTTTTTAATAGCGCTTTGGTTGGAATACAGCCCCAGTTCAGGCAAATGCCGCCCAGGGTTTCTTTTTCAATAATAGCTGTTTTAAGTCCTAACTGGGAGGCACGGATGGCGGCCACATAACCACCGGGTCCACTACCAATAACTACAACATCGTATGCCATGATTATTTTTAATTTAAGATGTAGGATAAAGATTTGCCTTGATGCTGGCTTTTTATAAATTAATTTGCCAGCAGAAAAGCCATCTTTTGCGGGGCGAAGCTAGTTTAAAAAGCGTTACAGGCAAAAGTGCAGCTTCCTTAAAACACAAGAATCTTTATTCTATTTAGTCAGTTTGATGATCTTCTTTTCAGGGGGGAGCGGACTCCAGATTCGAAAAATTTAACGTTAAATCTAAAATCTCACTGAATGTTTTTCATCATTTAGTTTTTAGTTTTGCCTTTTCTCCATACATTTGCACTCCAAAATTTTCCAAAATCATGGCCAGAGTATGTCAGGTTACAGGTAGGATTCCGATCACTGGAAATTATGTTTCTCACTCAAACATAAAGACCAAGCGTCGCTTTTTACCGAATTTACAATCGAAGCGTTTTTTCTTAGCGGAAGAAGATAAATGGATCACGTTAAAGCTTTCTGCAAACGGAATCCGTACGATCAATAAAAAAGGGTTATTCACTGTTGTAAAGGAGTTAAGAGCTCAAGGTCAACATATTTAATTAGCACCGGCTAATTGTCAAATTTCAAATCAATCAAATGGCAAAGAAAGGAAACCGTGTACAGGTAATTTTAGAATGCACAGAGCAAAAAACAACTGATGTGCCTGGTACAAGCCGTTATATCAGCGAAAAAAACAAAAAGAACAATCCTGAGCGTTTAGAATTGAAGAAATTCAATCCAAACCTTAAGAAGGTTACTATTCATAAAGAAATTAAATAAATTTGGCTCTGTGCCAATTGAAAATCTAAAACGGCTTTCAATTACACAATGGCTAATCACCAAATTTTCAAATAAACAATCATGGCAAAAGCAGCTAAAACCGCCATCAAAAAGGACCCTAAGCAGGCAGCGGAAGCAAAGAATTATACTAAAGTAATTAAGGCTGTTCGCAGTCCTAAATCTGGCGCCTATACCTTTAAAGAGGCTATGGTGCACAAAGACAAAGTGAAGGATTTCTTAGCACAGAAATAAATAGAGGGTTAGTAAATTTTCTCGAAAGCTGTCCAATGGGCAGCTTTTGTTTTATACAGGTACGAAAATTTGGTAGCCGGCACCTGTTTAAAAATTGCGCTTTTGTTGCGTCGCACACTTGTACAACTAATCAATTTTCGGCATTTGATGCCAGCTATATTTTAGCGCCAAAATTCTATATTTCATTCTGTCGCAACTCTGTTTCATCTTTGCTTGTATTTATTTGGTAAATCTGCACTCGTAAATAATAATTAGCATGGGGTTTTTTGATAAACTGTTTGGTAAAAAAGAAAAGGAAAGTCTGGACGAAGGACTTCAGAAAACAAAAGAAAATTTCTTTTCAAAAGTTAGTAAAGCCATAGCCGGCAAATCTACAATTGACGAAGAAGTGCTGGATAACCTGGAAGATGCTTTGGTAGCAGCTGACGTAGGAATTGATACGACCGTGCAGATCATTGACCGTATTGAAAAAAGAGTAGCAAAAGACAAATACCTCAATGCAAGCGAATTAAATAAAATTCTGCAGCAGGAAATTGAAGCAACTTTAGTTGATGCGCCAGCTTCAAATTCTTACGCTTTCGATCGCGACCTGCCAACTAAACCCTATGTTATTTTAGTTGTGGGTGTTAATGGCGTTGGTAAAACAACCACCATTGGCAAGCTGGCTTATAATTTTAAAAAAGCCGGTAAATCGGTTTTACTGGGTGCTGCTGATACTTTTCGTGCTGCTGCCGTTGACCAGTTAACCATATGGAGCGAACGCACTGATGTTCCTATTGTTAAACAACCAATGGGTTCCGATCCGGCAGCTGTTGCTTTTGATACAGTTCAAAGTGCACTTTCCCGGAATTCCGAAGTTGTATTGATTGACACCGCCGGACGCCTGCACAACAAAGCCCACCTGATGGAAGAATTAAGCAAGATCAAGCGAAGTGTACAAAAAGTTATTCCGGGTGCACCACACGAAGTGCTGCTGGTACTTGATGGATCAACAGGGCAAAATGCATTAGAACAAGCAAAACATTTTACAGCGGCAACCGATGTTACCGCAATTGCCATAACAAAACTGGATGGAACAGCGAAAGGCGGTGTTGTTTTAGCAATAGCCAATCAATTTAAAATACCCGTAAAGTTTATTGGTGTTGGTGAAAAAATGGAAGACCTGCTTGTTTTTGACAAACACGAATTTGTCGATAGTTTGTTTAGCCTGAAAGAAGATTAAGGTGCAGTTTTATCTCTCTTTAACACCGGTTACTCGTACAAAAAGCGACCTTTGCAAACTTGTTACAAAGGATCCATTTCCATTTAGGCAAGGTTAATATATTTCATGAAAGCAAGAACACTTAGAAAAGACAAAGTCAATATTATTACGCTTGGTTGCAGCAAGAACATGGTAGACAGCGAAGTATTAAGTGGCCAGCTGCAAGCCAATGCTATCGACGTAGTTCATGAAAGCGGAAAAAAAGACCACAATATTGTTATTGTAAATACCTGCGGTTTTATAGACAAAGCAAAGGAAGAATCCATCAATACCATATTGGACCAGGTTAACCTGAAGCAAAAAGGAAAACTGGATAAAGTGTATGTTACGGGCTGTCTTAGCCAACGTTACCGCGATGACCTGGAGCAAAGTATACCTGAAGTGGATGCCTGGTTTGGTACCATGGAAATGCCCTTAATTTTAAAACGTTTTGAAGCTGACTATAAAGCTGAATTAATAGGTGAAAGATTACTTGCCACGCCGCAGCATTATGCCTATGTAAAAATTGCTGAAGGTTGCAACCGCACTTGCGCTTTTTGTGCCATTCCACTAATGCGGGGCAAGCACCTTAGCCGCACAATGGAAGATATTGTAAAGGAAGCTGAAACACTTTCCCGTCGTGGCGTGAAAGAGATCATGTTGATTGCACAGGAATTAACCTATTACGGCCTTGACTTGTACAAGCAAAGAATGTTGCCCGACCTTTTAAAAAGATTGAGCGACGTTCCCGGCATTGAATGG
>JAKFCI010000140.1:0-13093 GCA_036676725.1 Chitinophagaceae bacterium | reverse complement strand
ACTCTACGTAGCTTCCACCATCTTTGTTTTATACCTTGCTATAGAAGAACCTGAAAGCCGTGTATGGAATGGGCTTTTTTGGATCATTCAATTATTTGTTTGCATTAATGCCGTTGCAAAAAGTTTTCTGCAGGAAAGCCGAAGCCGCATGCTGTACTTTGGTTCTATTGTTAGTCCGCAAAATTTTATCCTGGCAAAATTGTTATTTAATAGTGTGCTCATTTTAGCAATGAGCAGCCTCAGTTTGCTTTTATTCAGTTTATTCTTTGGCAATCCTGCAGAAAAATTAGGTCCTTTTATTGGTCTTGTTTTTTTGGGTGGATGGAGTTTAAGCCTTGTATTTAGTTTTTTAGCAGCCATAGCAGCAAAGGCGCAACAAAATGCAGCTATCATGGCCATATTGGGTTTCCCATTAATAATACCACAATTGGTTATGCTCATGAAAATTTCTGCTGCGGCATTTAGTACTTCTGCCACTATTCCCACAACACCCGTAATCATGTTGTTTGTGTTGGACTTTTTAGTGATTTTACTTTCAATTATACTTTTTCCATTTTTATGGAAAGATTAGTTGATAACAATAATATCAGTTGTAAAGTAGTTCATCACCCTTATTTTTGCTGGCCATTAAAAGAACCCACTTGCCTAAGCAAGTAAATATTTTTTGGCAACGATTGATCGAAAGCCTCATAATTTAGTTTAAAAGCTCAAAGCTTATATGAATAAATGGTGGTGGAAAATAGCATGCGTCCTTTTATTGGTTTATACCATAATTGCAGGTCTATTATTCGATGTTCCCCGTGTTCGCATATTAAATGAAACCATACGCAACCTTTATTTTCATGTTTGTATGTGGTTCGGGATGATGATCCTCTTTACGGTTTCAGTTGTACACGCAGTTAAATTTCTTAATACCAATAAATTAAAATATGATATTCTCTCACGGCAATATGCAGTGGTAGGAATCATTTTTGGACTACTTGGTTACGCTACTGGAATGATATGGGCCTCCTACACCTGGGTAGATCCTAATAATGCAGCACCTGCTTCTTTTGGCGCTATTGCCCGTGAACCAAAACTGATTGGTGCGGCCATTGCCCTTCTTATTTATTTTGCCTACCTCGTTTTGAGAGATTCTGTTTCTGACCTTGATAAAAAAGCCCGTGTCAGTGCTGTATACAACATATTTGCTTTTGCCCTCTTGTTTCCTTCCATCTGGATCATTCCACGATTGTTGCCAAGTTTGCACCCTGGCGGCGATGGCAATCCTGCATTGAACTATAAAGATATTGATGTACGTATGCGCCTTGTATTTTACCCGGCTGTAATTGGCTGGACCTTGCTAGGTGTTTGGATCGCTACATTAAAAGTGCGCATGACCTTTTTAAAAGAAAAAACTCTACTCAATAAATGAAACAACGTTTTTTACTAGCCTTTTTATTGGTGCTGTTATCTACAATTTCTTTTGCACAAGAAGAAACCGTTGATATGGCAGATAACATGCGCAGCGAAGGAAAAATTTATGTGGTAGTAGCAGTAATCCTTACCATATTTGCAGGAATTATTTTTTACCTAATACGCTTAGATCGAAAAATTTCAAGACTGGAACGACACGATCAGGTAAATCCTTAAAAAAACAATAAACGATTAGCTTATGTCAGTGAATGCAGATTATAGCTTCTTTCAAAGTGTTGTAAGAAGCTTTGATAAAGCAGCTTCCTTTACCCAATGGGACCCAGGTATTTTAGAACAGATCAAAGAATGTAATTCAGTTTACCAAATGCGTTTTCCTGTTCGTATGGATGATGGACGCATTGAAGTTATTGAAGCTTACCGTGTACAGCACTCCCATCACAAAGCTCCATGCAAAGGCGGTATTCGCTTTGCGGCGGAAGTTAACCAGGATGAAGTGATGGCACTTGCTGCACTTATGACCTACAAATGTGCCATTGTAAACGTGCCTTTTGGTGGTGGTAAAGGTGGTATTAAGATCAGCCCTAAAAAATATTCTGTATACGAACTTGAAAAAATTACCCGTCGTTATACAGCTGAATTAGTAAAGAAGAATTTTATTGGACCAGGCACCGATGTACCCGCACCCGATTACGGAACAGGCGAACGTGAAATGGCCTGGATTGTTGATACCTACCAAAGTTTACGCCCAGGAGAAATTGATGCTGCTGGTTGTGTAACTGGTAAGCCAGTAACGCAAGGTGGTGTTCGCGGTCGTAGAGAAGCAACAGGTTTGGGTATTTTTTACGGTATCCGCGAGATCTGTAACATGCCCGACATTATGGCGAAATTAAATTTGCCTGTAGGTATTGAAGGCAAAAGAATAATTGTACAAGGTTTAGGAAATGTTGGTTACCATGCTGCAAAATTCTTTCAAAATGCAGGTGCTAAAATTGTAGCATTAGCAGAATACGAAGGATCTATTTACAACAATGATGGTTTGGATGTAGATGAAGTATTCCAACATCGCAAAACAAGTGGTTCTATTTTAAATTTCCATGGTGGAACCAACTTTGCAAAAAATACAGATGCACTTGAATTTGATTGCGATATTCTTATTCCTGCGGCATTAGAAAATGTAATCAATGGCGACAATGCATTGAGAGTGAAAGCAAGGATCATTGGCGAAGGTGCAAACGGACCGCTAACTCCTGAAGCAGATGAAGTTTTTGTAACGAAAGGAACATTAGTGGTTCCAGATATGTATTTGAATGCTGGTGGTGTTACGGTTTCTTACTTCGAATGGTTAAAAAACCTAAGCCACGTTCGTTACGGACGTATGGAAAAGCGTTTCACGGAAAATATGAACAATCATATTTTAGGGCAAATGGAAGAATTGACCGGTAAGCGTGTTGTAGATCGTGAGCGCCAGTTCATCATGCATGGCCCGGATGAAGTGGACCTTGTATACAGTGGTTTAGAAGAAACAATGATTGCTGCTACAAGGGAGATCATGGATGAATGGAAGCGCAATCCGCAAATTCCAGACATGCGTACCGCTGCATTTGTTGTTGCTATTAATAAAGTTGGAACAAGCTATGGCGAATTAGGAATTTTTCCATAAAACAAAGTTTTCATTTAATATTTTGAACGCCTTACAAAATTGTAAGGCGTTTGTTTTTTTAATTTGTTTAGCTCATCAATTTGTTTAAATAATTGAAAATGAAAAGAATAAAAAATCTTTCAAAATATTAAAAAAAATTAAGCTATAAACTTCTATTTCAAATAACATTAGTACGTATATTCGGCGCTAATAAATTGAGCACTATGATTAAAATGCAAGTAATTGGCAATCTTGGAAAAGATTGCGTAGTAAACACAGTAAATGGTAAAAATGTAATCAACTTTACGGTAGCGCATACTGAAAAGTACAAAGACAGTAGTGGCAACAACCAGGAAAAAACTACCTGGGTAGATTGCGCTTATTGGACAGATCGTACGGCAGTAGCACCTTACCTTACTAAAGGAACGCAGGTTTTTGTAGAAGGCACGCCGGAAGTTAGAAGTTTTCAACGTAATGATGGCACAGCAGGCGCTTCGCTTTCCATGCGTATTCGTGAAGTACAATTATTAGGTCGCAAAGGCGAAGGTGGAAGTGTTCCTTCACAAGGAATGGATTCAGGAATGAATTCCGCTATGTCCAACCAGCAAAATGCCAATGTTTCAGCCGGACTTAACGATGATGCTGCTGACGATTTACCTTTTTAATAAAAAATTTAAAAAACCAAAAAGCTCTCTGTTTTACAGGGAGCTTTTTTTATAAATAGATATTCTATTAAATTTTCACCAGTTTTGTTATTCAGAATTAGCCTCAGTTAATAATACTTATTGTAAAGAGTAATTTGCTTTTTGCAAATCGAGTTGTATCAATTGATTTTTTTTGAAGATCATCAATCATGATCCTTTTTGCTTTTGTTGTTTCTTTGCGCATGTCCAAAGTGTTTCCTTATTCTACTTTATTTGAATTTACAAAGCAGGTATTTTTAAAAATGGGTTGCAGCGAAGCGGATGCCGACCTCGCTACAAAGGTTTTATTATCAGCCGATTTAAGAGGCGTAGACTCGCATGGTGTAGCAAGGCTTAGTGGTTACGTACGGCTTTGGGAAGCCAAAAGAATTAATGCAACACCCGAAATAAAAACTTTGCATCAAACACTTTCAACGGCAACTATTGACGGCGACAGTGGTTTAGGATTAGTGGTAGCGCCCAAAGCAATGCAAATTGCTATTGATAAAGCAAATAATGTCGGCACTGGTTGGGTAAGTGTACAAAACAGCAATCACTTTGGTATTGCAGGTTATCATTCCATAATGGCATTGGAGCATGATATGATCGGCATTTCTATGACCAATGCAAGCCCGCTTGTGGCACCAACCTTTTCTATTGAAAGACTTCTGGGAACAAACCCAATTTGCGTTGCTATTCCTGCAGGCAAACACCCTCCATTTGTTGCAGATTTTGCAACAACTACGGCAGCAAATGGAAAACTTGAAATGCTTCAACGAAAAAATGAAGAAGCGCCAAATGGTTGGATTCAAGATCGGCACGGCGTTTCAACCAACGATGCACATGCATTAAAAACCGGTGGCGCTTTATTACCGCTTGGTGGTGACAGGGAACACGGCAGCCATAAAGGATTTGCCTTAGGCGCTATTGTAGATATTTTTTCTGCTGTATTAAGTGGTGCCAATTATGGCCCATGGGTTCCTCCTTTTCCTGCTTACGTTCCCATGCCGCAAAATATGCCTGGCAATGGGATCGGTCATTTTTTTGGTGCCATGCGCATTGATGCATTTCGGCCTGCAGCAGATTTTAAACAACATATGGATCAATGGATAGAACGTTTCCGTTCTTCTAAAACAACCCCGGATGCGGATAAGGTATTAATTCCTGGAGATCCGGAAAGAGAAATTGAAAATGAAAGAAAACAATCAGGCATTCCCCTTCTTGATCCTATTGTAAAAGACTTACAAACTTTAGCCGATAGATTTCAACTACCATTTAATAGTTAGAATTAAAAAATTATTTACAAACTATATTTGCCCCTTATTCCCTTTTAGGAATAAAATGAATTATGAAAGTGATGAAATTTGGTGGCACATCTGTTGGCAAGCCACAAAGAATGCAGGAAGTAGCCAATTTAGTAACAACTGATAACGAACCAAAAATTGTGGTGCTTAGTGCAGTATCGGGAACAACCAATGCACTTGTATCCATCTCAGAACTTTTATCAAAAGGTGACCGCGTAACTGCAAAGGAAAAAATAGATGCGCTGGAAAAACAATACCAGGCTTTTGTAAATGAACTGGTAATTACGTCTAACAGCAAAGAAATTGCGCAAAATATATTAGCGGAGCATTTTGAATTTCTAAATATCATATTGCGCATTTCGTACAGCGAAGCATTGAGCAAGGATATTTTAGCGCAAGGCGAATTGCTTTCTACCAAATTATTCAGCACGTACCTGAATGAGAAAGGCATCAAACATGTTTTATTACCAGCGTTGGAATTTATGACCATCGATTTAAATGATGAACCACAAATTGGTAATATTCGCGTTAAGCTTACACAACTTTTAAAACAAAATAACGACCAGCAATTATTCATTACCCAAGGTTTTATTTGCAGGAATGCGAAAGGCGAGGTTGATAATTTAAGAAGGGGCGGCAGTGATTATACTGCTTCGTTAATTGCAGCTGCTATAAATGCCTCGGTTTGCGAAATATGGACCGACATAAGTGGTATGCACAATAATGACCCACGCATCGTAAACAAAACTATTCCTATTGAGCAATTAAGCTTTGACGAGGCAGCGGAGCTGGCCTATTTCGGTGCGAAAATTTTGCACCCGGCTTCAATTTGGCCGGCACAGCAATTCAACATTCCGGTGAAGTTGCTTAACACTATGGATCCTTCAGCACCCGGCACTTTAATTCAAAGTGAAGCTGCATCGAAAGGGGTAAAAGCAGTTGCAGCGAAAGATGGCATCACTGCAATAAAAATAAGAAGCAGCCGTATGTTGTTGGCCTATGGTTTTTTAAGACAAGTGTTCGAGGTGTTTGAAAAATACCGCACGCCAATTGATATGATCACCACATCCGAAGTAGCCGTTTCTGTTACCATTGATAACGATACTTTCTTAAAAGACATTACCAGGGAACTTGAAGTTTTTGGTACTGTTGAAATAGATAAAGACCAGGCAATAGTCAGCATTGTTGGTAATCAAATAGCAGCTGATGCAAATACTTTAAGTAAGGTCTTTCAAAGCCTGAGTGGCATTGATGTTCGCATGGTTTCTTATGGTGGCAGTGCACATAATATTTCTGTTTTGGTGTCTGCACATCAAAAGAATAAAGTGCTGCAACTATTAAACAGCGGTCTTTTCGGTCTCTCTTAATCAATATGGAATTTATCTTTTGTCCTGCGCAGCAAATAAATTAAATGAGATGACACCATTACCTGCAATCAAAAAATAAATAAGTAGTAGCAATACTAAAATGGTAAGGTATAGTTCAGAGAAAGGACGAAAAACATTTTCTGCAGAATTGATAAAGAAAATGGCGCCGAGTAAAATAGGTATCTGTATAAGGCATGCAAATCTTACCAATACACCTATTACAAGTAAAAATCCGCCAAGCAAATGGGCAAACACTATATAATGTCCCAATAAGACCATTGTGAAAGAATTGAAGGATATTTTACTGGACATCAGGTCGAGCATCACGCTCATGTTTTCTACAAATTCTTTTCCTTTCCACATTAGAAATAATCCAAGTGCTATTCGAATGATATCCACCCACTTTGGATGGTGGTGATCGCCCCAATATTCTATGCGCTTTAGATAGTTCATATACCAGGTTTAGAAGTAAGAAAAAAAGACCTGTTATAAAGTTACTTAAGTTTTAAAGTACCGGCAAAATGGAAGTTTGGGCGATTTTTTAATAAAAAAAGGGTTAACCAGCAAGCTAATTTTCACTTTTTAAGCCTTTAGAATCAACGATTTGTTCTGTGTAAACCGGCAACCCGCTTTTGGTAATGCCCATTATTGTTAGCTTAAATTGCTTAGTTACATCATTATTAAAAAACCGAATATGCGTTTTACCGAAAAGATCCGGTTCCATCCAGGTATTCCAATATAGTAGCGCTCTTTCATCTTTTTCTATTTGACTGTATAAATCACTATTATAATCTACCATCGGAATTGTAGGAAATTCAGAATACCCAACCAAAGTTCCGGAAGGCATGCTATTAAAATAAACATTTCCGCCATCTCCCTTTTTGGTATAAATGAGCATTGCAGCATCTCCTGCAACCGCTCCGCTCGGATTACGAAGAAATTTTATCATAGCAATATCAGTCAAAGACAATTGTTTGGCATAGCTAAAATCCATCCTCATTTCATCTACATAATAAGAAATGGCAATACCACGATATCTTCCAAAAATGTTTACAAAAGGAATTTTGGATCTTACAAAATCACCGACGTTGGAATAGGGTAAAGCCTGGTTTGGATTGGTCAAATCAAAAATGACCTGATCTATTGAATTAAACCCTGGAGAACTTAACCGGTCGTTTAGCGCATTTACGGATTTGCGCTGGGAGGCTTTTACTACTACTTCCTGTAATTGCTTATACCTGTTGTCAACTTTTTGTTGGTTCGCTAATGTCCTAATTGCTTTTTGCAAAGGAACCGGCAGGGTATCATTTGTCTGCCTTTCAATCAATACATAATTGCTTAAAGGAAAAGGACTTTTTAATTTGTGAAAAGAATTGTTTTGTTCAAAAAATATTTTTACTGAAGGGGTATTTCTTTTTTTATGGTCCAACTGGTAATAAACTTTAATCGTATCGATAAATGCTGCCCCGTTAATTGTAAAAGAGCCCGTGCTATCTGTACTAACTTGTTGAAACGAGAGAGTTGAATCCTTTGTTTGAAATATTAAATTGATCTGTTTATTAAGTTGCATGGCTTTTCCACGAAAAACTGTTCCGGTATATGATAAATAATAATCGGGTTGATAAGTAATTGTTGGAAAATGATTACTTAGAATATTTTTCCATTGAAACCACTTCCATTTTTCTGTAATCAGTAAGGCATCCAGTGCATGTTTTGTATTGGAATCATTTTTTCTAAAATACCAGGCTGGCTCATTTACGTTATTCACTATGTCATTTGTAAGCCATATACTGCTAAGTAAATTTTCTTTGGTTGGCACTGCATTCGCGTCTTCAACAATAGCAGTAAAACTTGCAAAACCAATGGTATCCATCATCGTTGTCCAATGATTTAATCCACGTGGTTCTGTAGAAATGGTATCAAATAAAATGGGATCATTTATTGAGCGTCCAGCATCAACAAATACTAAGCGATCGGCAACCGGCTCTTCTTTTTCATTAAACAAAGTGAAATGCAAAATGCCATTTACTAATTTATTAATAGGTAGTAGTACCTGCACAACCGAATCTTGTTTAGCAACAATAGCTTTATAAACAATTTGATTATACATCTGTCCTATTAGTTTGTATTTTTTATTCGTGTTTTTAAAATTTTTAAAAACAAGATCGCAAACAATTAAGGTATCCTCCTGGTGAGATTTAATTATAACTCCATTAGCTTTTGCCGCAGGCAATTTGAAGGTTTGTTTATTATTTGCATCATCAGTAATTTCTAAACTATACGATTCCCCTTCAATGGGAGTAAAGTAAAAACTACCTATTTCTTTATTGTAGGAAGCAAACGAAACTATAGTTGAATTGGGGTCTGAAATTTCAAAAAGCCTGGCGGACCAATTTTGAGGAAGACTTCCTCTCGAAATTAATCGTACTGCAACTTTATTATTTTCACCAGATAGCAAACTGCCCGATTCTGGAAAAATACCAGCCGTCCAGTGCAAAGGTTTTGGAATAAGTTTTTTTGGAGAGGATGGATTATAAATTAATAGTTGGTGCAAGTAAGGAAAACGGTCATCAAAGTTCAACATCCATTTTGTGTAAGCCCTTATATAGTAAATTCCTTCTTGCCATTCTTTTTTTAAAAGAAAGTATCCCTCGCCTACTCCACCAACTAAAGGAACAATTGATTTTTCAAGAAGTTTATTTTCCTGGTCATACAATTCAACGTAAAGATTAGTCGAAATTTCCGAAAGTAAGTAACCAGAGAATACATAGCTTTTAAACAAAAGTTGTTCACCCGCAACATATTCTTGTTTATTATATTGAAGAAATATTTTTTCTACCGGGTAGTTTTTCTGAAAATTTATTAATGCTTGTTCTGCTTTATTTTGCCCTAATGCTACGCTTGATAGTAAACAATAAAGCGCAATAAAACATTTATTCATGCAAACAATTTAGCATCTATAAATCGAAGTTGCAATGTTTGAAAATGTTAAATATAGACAGCATAAAAAAGCCCGCAAAAGCGGGCTTTTAAAAAATACAATTCAACAATTTATATAACCAACATTGCATCGCCATAACTAAAAAAGCGATACTTGTCTTTGATGGCTTTCTTATAAGCTTCTGTTGCCAGGTCATAGCCAGCAAAAGCGCAGGTCATAATAAGCAAACTGGTTTTAGGCAAATGAAAATTTGTTACCAAAGCATCAGCAATATTAAAATTGTAGGGCGGGTGAATAAAAGTATTCGTCCAACCTTCTGATGGTTTTAAATAACCCTGAGCAGTAAACGAAGATTCTAAAGCCCTCATGGTAGTTGTACCAATGGAGCAAATACGATGGTTCGTTTCTTTTGCTTTGTTAACGATCTTACATGCTGTTTCTTCTATGCGATAATATTCAGCATCCATTTTATGTTTGCTCAAATCCTCTACTTCAATTGGTCGAAAAGTTCCTAAGCCTGTATGTAAGGTTACTTCCGAAAAACGAACGCCTTTTATCTCGCAACGTTTAATTAGTTCTCGGCTAAAGTGCAAACCTGCAGTTGGTGCTGCGACAGCACCTTCGTGCTTGGCATAAACTGTTTGGTAGCGTTCGCGGTCTTCTTCATCCGGCTGGCGCTTAATATATTTAGGCAAAGGTGTTTCTCCGTGTTTTTCCAGCATTAAACGGAAACCTTCATCATCGCCTTCAAATAAAAATTTAATGGTACGACCACGGCTTGTCGTGTTATCAATAACTTCTGCTACCAGGTCTTCATCTTCACCAAAATATAATTTATTACCTACGCGAATCTTTCTTGCGGGATCAACAATTACATCCCACAGGCGGTGTTCTTTATTCAATTCACGAAGTAAAAAAACTTCAATTTTTGCACCTGTTTTTTCTTTGCGTCCGTACATTCTTGCGGGAAAAACCTTGGTGTTGTTTACAACGAACACGTCTTTGTCATCAAAATATTCCAGGATGTCGCGGAAATGTTTGTTCTCCATTTGACCTGTTTTGCGGTGCACCACCATCATGCGGGCATCTTCGCGGCGTTTAGCAGGATTTTGGGCAATAAGATTGAGGGGTAGATCGAACTTAAATTGTGAAAGCTTCATTTACTGTTTGCTATTAATATTTTAGCTAAGAGTAAGCTGAGGAAGGAGCAAAGAGTTTTACCTCTTTTTTAGCTAAAAGTGCAGGAAAATGAACCGTTAGGTAAATAAGTCCTATGCTTTCAGGTCTCCAAAACTCGGTCTTACGGCACCGGGCCTGGTTATTTAGCCTTTAAAGGCGGCAAAGGTAAGTAAAATTGAATATTTTTTTGCCACTATTTTTTATAAGCTAATGAACCTTGATGTAGCCCGGTTGCGACGCTCCTTTCGGGGTTTGGTAAGTACATCGTCATGCTTCAACTTGCAAAATTTATTTCACCAACAACAATTTTCGGTCAGGCTTTTTTCTTTTTTGCCAATTGTTGATGGATAAAACGGTCGGTCATTTTTTCTAAAATAGATAATGTTACGCTGCCGTTGGAAAGTACCATATCATGAAATGCACGAACATCAAAATCTTCTTTTAAAGCTTCCTCTGCTTTTTTGCGCATTTCTTTAATTTTTATTTCGCCCATTTTATATGCCAGCGCCTGACCGGGCCACGAAATGTACCTGTTGATTTCGGTATTTACTTCATGCATTGAAAGCGCTGTATGATCTGCCAAATAATTTACTGCTTCTTCCCGGCTCCAGTCTTTTGTATGTATGCCAACATCAATCACCAACCTGCAGGCACGCCACATTTCATAGGTCAATCTTCCAAACAAACTATATGGATCTTTATAAAATCCCATTTCATATCCCAGGTATTCGCTGTACAAACCCCAACCTTCACCAAAGGCATTTATATACAAGTTCCTTCTGAAGTCTGGAAGATTGGCTAATTCCTGCGATAAAGCCGTTTGCAAATGGTGACCAGGAACCGCCTCATGTAAAGTCAAGGCTTCTAAAGTATAAAGTGTTCTGCTTGGAAGGTTATAAGTATTCACCCAATATTCACCAGGTCGTTTGCTTGTAATTGGTGCGCCCGAATATCTTCCGGAAGTATAAGTCGGTGCTAAATAATCCGGAACGGGTGCAACGGTATAGGGTTGCCTGGGCAGTTTTCCGAAAAGCGATGGCAATTTTCCATCAACTCTTTTAGCTATGTAAGAAGCTTCTTTTAATAATTCTTCGCTTGTTTTTGCATAGAATTTCGGATCGGTTCTTAAAAAAGAAATAAATTCCTTAAAGCTGCCTTTAAAGTTTACTTGTTTGATCACGCTGTCCATTTCTGACTTTATTCTTGCTACTTCTTTTAAACCAATTTGGTAAACATCTTCAGCGCTTAAGCTTGTGGTTGTATAATGCCTAACCCTGTCTTCGTAAAATTCTTTTCCCTTTGGAAAATGAGATGCACCTAAAGTAGTACGTGTTTTTGGCAAGTATTCAGCTTCGAAAAATTGTGCAATTTTTTGATAACTGCTGATCACATCTTTCTTTATGATCATTCTTGCATTTGACTGAAATTGTTGCCAATCATTTTCGTTTATGCCTGTTGGTTTTTTACTGAAAGGTTTCCAGAACACAGAACGCTCAACCGAATCTACAATATGTTGTTTGTAGGTGCTTTCATACCCTTTCAGAATTATTTTAGGCTGGCTGATACCAACCGCCAAACCTTTGCGCATTAGCCCCAAATATTCGTCAACATAGCGTGGCAAGTCCTGTAACAATTTCAAATATTGCTCCGCATCTTTTTTCGAATTGAAATTTGTGTTTGCACGTCTTGCCAATCCCGTATGAAAACCTTCATCTGCTAAAATCGGGTTGAGGTATGATTGATATTTGTATTCCGCCAGTTCATCAAGCACCTGGTGTTGCAATAATTCCAAATTAATTTGGTCATCAAAAGAAAGCGATTTTTTATCTATAGCTTTTAATTGACCATCAACCTTTTTATAAAAATTGTATTGCCTTAAAACATCCTCTTCGGTATGTGAACGCAGAATACGATTGTTTGTGCTGTCGCTTTTCCATTCTTTATCATTAAAATCTTTAATTCCTTTCAGTACAGCAGCAATATCCTTATGAATACTTTTCTCTTGCGCCTGGACATTACTTGTGAGTAATAAAACCTGTAAAAGGATCAATAAACTAATTCGCATAAAAACTGTTTCTGATGAATTTTTTAAAGCTAACAAATGTTTTGTCGATTTATGCAGCCGCGGCATTTTTGCATTCGTAATTAAATCTCAAATCGTTTAATGCGCCAGCAGCTTTTAATGAGTACAGCTTTCTTTACCGCAAGAAGATCCTTCTTTTATTTGCACATCAACTTTTTCAACAACGGCATCTTTACCATCATTACCTGTCCAATGTTGCATTACTTCTGGCGCTGGTCTTGCATTAATGCCTTCACCATAAACAGTTGCACTTCCATAAGTATAAAAGGCTTCCCAATCAACACCCTGGGGATCGGTAATCCATGATTTTTGACTTTTTGAATAGCAGCAAGTGCAGTTTCCTTCTTCGCGAACAGTGCCTTTTGCCTTTTGCATATTTGCATAAACCACTTCTAATTCCCCCGGGCTTTCTACTTGTAGGCCTAAGTGTTCTATACCTGTTTCTGCATGCCCGGTTGAAATGGCGAAGTTTACCCTTGGA
>JAKFCI010000139.1:0-2361 GCA_036676725.1 Chitinophagaceae bacterium | reverse complement strand
TTCTAAAATAATTGCTCCGGCACCTTCGCCTAAAACAAAGCCGTCTCTGTCAATATCAAAAGGTCTTGATGCCTGTAAATAATTTTCGTTATTCGTTGACATTGCTTTGGAAGCGTTAAATCCTCCTATGGAACTTTCTGTGATAGATGCTTCCGAACCACCGGTAATGATCATATCGGCTTTGTTCCACCTGATGTAATTAAAAGCGTCGATGATAGCTGTGTTACTTGCGGAGCAGGCCGAAACAGTTGTATAGTTCACACCTCTCAGTCCATACTTTATAGAAATAAGACCCGATGCAATGTTGATGATACGTTTAGGAATAAAAAAGGGGCTGAAGCGTGGCACGCCATTTCCCAATTTATATTCACTCAACTGCTCTTCAAAAGTAGAAACGCCTCCATCGCCTGAAGCCCAGATAACGCCAATCCTGTCTTTGTTGAGCTTGTCAAAATTTATTTCAGCATGCACAACTGCTTCGTAAACGGAAGCCAGGGCGTATTGTGTAAACAGGTCATATTTCCTTACATCCGGTTTTTCAATTGTTTGCAAAGGATCAAAGTTCTGCACTTCGCAAGCGAATTTTGTTTTAAAATTTGTTGTGTCAAACTTTGTAATTGGTTTAGCCCCGCTAACAGCATTGATCAACGATTGCCAATAGTCTTTTACGGTATTTCCGATGGGTGTAATTGCTCCTGTTCCTGTTACTACTACTCGTTTCATTTCTTAATGAGTTCTTGTTTAATGGTGTCTTTTACTGTTTTAAAATCTTTGTCGCCGGTTAGCCTTGAAAGTTGAACAATGGCAAGCATATTACTGATGATCATCATTGCTTTTGTACGTGGCGAACCTTCAAATTGAAACAGGTTGCTGTCTCGTCCTTCTTCAAGAAATTCGCTTACCCAATCCAGCATATTATCTGTAAATATTTTCAGCTTGTTTTTTATCTTTTTATCCAGCGTATTAAAGTCGGTAGCCAATGAGCCAACTAAACAGACTTTGTTTTCGTTTTTTATAGATGCGTAAATTGAAAAGAATTTGTCTAATTTTTCGACAGGTGATTTGCTGTTAAGTTTCTCCCTGAGAAGATGAAGGTTGTTAATATGCTGCTCTATCACAGACACTCCCAGATCTGATTTTGCAGGAAAGTGGTAATGAACAGATGCTGTTTTTATTCCAACCGACTTTGAAATGTCGTAGAAACTAAAAGCATTGTAGCCTTTATCCCTGATAAGATTGTCAGCAAGTTGTATAATTTGTTCCCTTGTGTCCATGTTTATCCCTTTCAGCAAATATACAAACCTATTAGTAGATAGGTAATAAAAATATACTGCCGGGTGATTGAATTTGTTTGGAACCACAAGGGTAACGGTTAATATTTTCTCACTGGCACAAGTGTTCTTGCAGAACACTTGCGCCGGAAACGAAGGAGGGATCTGCTGAACCATGCACTAGGTCGCCAAAGCTGTAACGAAGAACCTGTACCACATTAGTGGAAAAAATCTGCCCAATAGAACCTTGCCAGCCAAAGCCAAATGCAAATGATCTTCCGGCAGAAGCAAGTGCAACTATTCAACTTTTGTTGTCTTTCGACTTCCCAACCGAAAGATTCTCACCCTTTTATGTTCTGTTTTAACAGCAATATGCAACAGTCTTTATGAATTTTAATCTCCCCGAATTCGATCTGATTAGAAATGAAACAAAAATTTTTTGTGGTTTAAAATCAGCACATGAAAAGTACGGAATGTATTAAAACTTCATTACAACTTAATATAGTCTATATTTATATGTTACGAAATTCATAAGCATCTATGGAAAAATATTTTGCACCAATACGTGTTTTATTTAAATATCTCCTTCTTTTTTAAATAAGAAACCTATTACTAAGTGTTTTTTGGTTGGATGTAAGATGTATTAAGAACTTGTAAACTTATTCAGTTGAATAATTCTTAAAAAGGAACGAAAAAATAAGTTCCAAAAATCTTCGCAATGCCTACACCTTACCCCAAAAAGCTTCCCCATTTAACAACAATGCAGGACAATATTGAGGAACCCTGTGCCAATTCATCTGTTGCTGATATTACTCAAGACAATAAGGATGAAGATTATATTCGATACCTGGCTGCTATTGTGGAATCATCTGATGATGCCATTATCAGTAAATCCCTTGATGGTATTATAAAAAGCTGGAATCGGGGAGCTGAAAAAATGTTTGGATACACTGCAAAACAAGCTGTGGGGGAACATGTTTCTTTGATCATTCCACCGGAATATATTCAAGAAGAAAAAATAATCCTTGAAAGAATACGGAATAACAATTTTATTGATCATTACGAAACAGTGCGCCGCCGCAAAGACGGT
>JAKFCI010000138.1:0-6709 GCA_036676725.1 Chitinophagaceae bacterium | reverse complement strand
ACATGGAAAGTGGCAGAAGAAGATGGTGTTCAGGAATACCAGGTTGAAAGAGGAACAAACGGAACAAATTTCTCAAGGATTGGTTCTGTAAATGCATCTCAAGTTAGCACTTACACATACACAGATAAATCATCTGCACCGGTAAGTTTCTACCGCATTAAAAGTGTTGATGTTGATGGCAAGTTTGGTTATAGCACTATTATCAGCTTGAAGAATGGCAAATCAATTGCTACAATGAAAGCTTTCCCTATGCCTGCTCAAAAACAAATTACCGTACAACATTCAATGACTGCAAACAATGCCAGGATCATGATCAGCACTGGTGATGGTCGCCTTGTTAAATCAGTTATACCTGCGGTTGCTTCAATGCAAACAGAAGTTGACTTATCTAATTTTCAGTCAGGTTTGTACTTATTAAGCTTTGAAGATGGAAATGGAAATGCGCAAACTTTGAAGTTTATTAAAAACTAATTCTTCGCACATATTATAAAAAAGCTGTCTTTTTAGGCAGCTTTTTTATTTTCTATGAAAATTCTATCTTATTCCTTATTTTCGTTACGCTTTGGTGTTGTATTCAGCGGCACAATTTTCTTGAACGTTGTAAATTGTTCATGGCCTATTGTTAGCTGTTAACACTTTTTTGTTTTTTAAAAATTCTCAAAATGAACATTTACGTTGGAAATCTTAGTTGGAACCTGAAAGATCAGGATCTAACAGACCTTTTCACCCCTTACGGTGAAGTAGCCTCTGGTAAAATTGTCTTAGACAAATTCACTCAACGCAGCAAAGGATTTGGCTTTGTAGAAATGCCAAATGACGAGCAAGCACAAGCAGCCATTGCACAATTAAATGGCAGCGAAGTGGATGGTCGTAACCTTGTTGTAAACGAATCTCGCCCTAAAGAAGAAGGCAGCGGCGGCGGTGGCTTCAAGAAAAGAAGCTTCGGTGGCGGCGGTGGCGGCGGCTTTAAAAAAGGCGGCAGCGGCGGCGGATACGGCGGCGGCGGCGGTGGTAACCGTGGCGGCAGCGGCGGTGGATATGGCGGCGGCGGTAACCGTGGCGGAAGCGGCGGCGGCGGATACAGAGATAATTATTAATCTATATTCAACACATATTTAAAAGTCTGGCTTTTGCCAGACTTTTTCGTTATTGACCATCCAGATGTACTGCAATTAAAAAAACAAAACACATGATACTGGTATAGGAAATGCAAGATTGTTCATAAATTACTGCATTATGTTTTTCCCCATAGGCGATGATAATAGCGACAGGCATACCACACCATATGTCAATTACCTTTTTATAACGGTTAATATTCTTGTGTTTGTTTTTTTACAAAACATGGGTCAAGATATTCATTTCACGTTCGCTTATTCAGCAGTACCCGCCGAAATTCTTTCAGGAACGGATATCGTTACTGCAACTCAAACCGTAAAAGATCCTTTAACAGGTCATTTAGTTGATATACCTGGCTTGCAGCCAACTAATATTCCTATATTTCTTACCCTAATTACTTCTATGTTCATGCATGGAGGCATTGCCCACCTTGCGGGAAATATGTTGTATTTGTGGATTTGTGGCGACAATTTGGAAAACGCAATGGGGCACAGACGTTATTTCTTTTTTTATTTATTATGTGGTATCCTCGCAGGTTTAAGCCATGTGTTCAGTACAGTATTCTTTTCAAATGCCCATTTAATTCCTAGCCTCGGAGCTTCAGGAGCAATTTCGGGTGTGCTTGGTGGTTATATGTTGCTGTTCCCAACGAGGCGCATTCATCTTTGGTTTTTGATCAGCACCATTTCAGTACCTTCTTTTTTAGCTGTAGGTCTTTGGTTTGTTTTTCAAATAATAAATGGCTTAGGTGCTTTGGGTGGCGAAGAAGCAGGTGGTATTGCCTATGCAGCACATATAGGAGGTTTTATTGCCGGATTAATTTTAGTTAAGTTTTTTGTTCGCCCGGTAACGGTTACACAAAAAAGAGGATTTTTTTAGGCAAGCAGGAAATCTCAAAATGATTTGCCAGGAAGTATTCACCATCTCTATGCGCATGTACTGGGGACGGAGTATCAATTATTATATTTTCCGTTTGATCATATTCTACAAAAGGCAATTCAAGGTGTTCACCTTTTTCAATAACAGGCAGATACCTTAAACGCTTTACACCCGAAAGTTCACCAACAATATTTATATCCAGTAAACCATCATGTACAGACGCATTCGGCGTTACATTAAAGCCACCACCATAACGTCTTCCATTAGCAATGCTTATGAGTAAACAATCTTGTTTTATTTCCCTTCCCTTATATTTTATCTCGTAATATTTTTCCTGGTAGCCGACAATATGTTTTAAAATAGAAAGTAAATAGGAAGCCTTACCGGCAACTTTTTTCTTATTTAAAAGGTCCTTTACTATTGCCCCGTCAAAGCCAACACCAACGCCATTTAAGAATAATTTGTTATTGCAAATTCCTGCATCAATGTAAACCGCATTTCCAAATAATACTTTTTCAATTTGTTGTTCTAAAGTCAAATCGCCATACATCATCCAATGAAAATCGTTACCACTTCCGGCTTTAAAAATTGTAATGGGTAATTGCAAATCGGGATATTGATTTATAAAATAATTCAGAGTTCCATCGCCGCCAATGATCCAGGCTTCTGAAAAATCTGTCCACGTTTGTGGCCAATAGGAAGTAAATATGGAAAAGCTGATTTCTTTTTCGTTCAATATTCCAGCTATTTCATCTGCAATATTTAAAAGCTTGGTGTTACCGGGTAAGGGATTACAAATTAAGGCGATGTTTTTTACCATGTTATGTAAACAAAAATGCGGATGGTTAACATCCGCATTAAAGATAGTAATTGAACTACCTATTATTTATATAGCTGTTGGACTCTATGTGTTTTCAGCATTTTATTAATTTACTTTTCTTACATCACCACTTCCAATCTTGCTCCTGCTTACCTCTGGGTTGCCTTTATATTGAATATCCCCAGAACCTACAATATTTACATCTAGTTTTTTGCTTGCAAAAACTTGTGCATCACCGCTTCCGGCAATATCAATATTTGTTATTTCACTTAAAAGATTAAAAGCTTGTACTTCGCCGCTGCCCGCTATTTTAGCGAAAAAAGTTTCGGTCCTGCCTTTTAATTTTATCGATCCGCTTCCGCCTATTTCAGCATGAATTTCCGGCGAATCAATCTCCTGGATGCTTACATCTCCACTTCCTGCTATGTTTATATCGAGTTGTGTGTTATTGGTAATTTTTGTATCCGAAATAATGCTCCCACTTCCGGCAACATCTAATTGCTCAATGCGAGGTGAAGTGACATAAATTTTAATACCTGCTTTTGGCCTTAAGTTGTAGCCTTTCCTATTGCCAATCTCCAATTCGTCGCCATTGGTTTCAACCTTTATATATTCCAATAAATTTTCATCTCCTTCAATGCGTACATTGTAATTACTTCCCTGAGAAATATATACATCATAAGGTCCTGATACTTCTATGCCACTGAAATTGGAAACATTTCGTTCCTCGGTTGCAGATTCACCATTTCCTCTTACCCTTTTACCGCCCGAAAAGCGACATGAACCCAAAAAAACAAAGGAACATAACAATACCAAGGAAAGAACTTTCATAAACAATTTTTTATTTAGACGAGGTTAGTTTGATTGCGGTTACAAAGGTGCTAAACATTCACAACAGATACAAATGGTTAAAATAAACAATAACCAAAACCAAGTAAAACCGTAGTTAAAAGACGATTTCTTACCTTCACAACCTCATGACGGAAAAAATTCTGATCCTTGATTTTGGCTCTCAATACACCCAATTAATTGCCCGCGCTGTTAGAGAAGCAAATGTTTATTGCGAAATACTACCATTTTCTAAAGAGATCCCAAACGATCCTAGTATCAAAGGAATTATTTTATCTGGTTCGCCTTTTTCGGTAAACGATAAAAATGCACCTGAAGTAAATGTTGCCGCAATGACATCGAAAGCGCCAGTACTGGGCGTTTGCTATGGTGCCCAATTAACTGCCAAACAATTTGGAGGCAAGGTAGACAAGAGTAATAAACGCGAATATGGAAGGGCGGTATTGCACCTGGAGAAAGAAGATGCTTTATTAAAAAACCTGATCCCTGCATCGCAGGTTTGGATGAGCCATAGTGATTCCATTGTTCATTTGCCGGAAGGATTTGAATTACTGGCAACAACAGACAGCATTCCTATTGCTGCATTTAAATTTTTAAATGGAAGCATTAATCCTGTTTATGGTTTACAATTTCACCCGGAAGTCTATCATTCCATTGAAGGCAAAAAAATTCTTCAAAACTTTTTAGTAAATATTTGTGGCTGCACGCAAGATTGGACGCCTGCACATTTTATTACAGATACAGTTGATGCAATAAAAAAACAAGTTGGCGATGGAAAGGTGATCATGGCCTTAAGTGGCGGGGTGGATTCTACCGTTGCTGCCATGCTGATACACAAAGCAATTGGAAAAAACCTGCACGGCATTTTTGTAGACAATGGTGTTTTGCGTAAAGATGAATATGAAACCGTTTTAGAAACCTATAAAGAGCTTGGTTTAAATGTAAAAGGTCTTGATGTTAAGAAACGTTTTTATAAAAAATTAGCAGGCGTAACCGATCCTGAAAAAAAACGAAAGATCATTGGTAAATTATTTATTGAAACTTTCCAGGATGCCGCTAAAGATATTAAGGATGCTAAGCTGTTGGGACAAGGAACAATTTACCCTGATGTTATTGAATCCATTTCAGTCCACGGTCCTTCTGTAACCATTAAATCGCATCACAATGTTGGTGGTTTGCCAAAAAAAATGCACTTGGGATTGATTGAACCTTTGCGTTTGTTATTTAAAGATGAAGTACGTAAAGTGGGCAGGGAACTTGGCATCCCTTCTAAATTAATTGACAGGCATCCATTTCCTGGCCCCGGTTTAGCTATAAGAATATTAGGAGAAGTGACTGAAAAAAGAGTAAAACTTTTACAGGAAGCCGATGATATATATGTTAAAGCCCTTAAGAAACACAACTTGTATGCAACGGTATGGCAGGCAGGTGCAATCTTACTTCCAATTCGAAGTGTAGGTGTAATGGGCGATGAGCGTACATATGAATTTACCCTGGCTTTAAGAGCAGTAACGAGTGTAGATGGAATGACGGCAGACTGGGCGCATTTGCCTTATGATTTTTTAGCACACGTTTCTAATGAAATCATAAACTCTGTAAAAGGCATCAACAGGGTTGTGTACGATATCAGCAGCAAACCACCTGCTACTATAGAATGGGAATAATGTATAAACAGTATTTAAGATTAAAAGGATTATGATGATGAAAAGGTTTTTGTTTTTTGGTATCGCTCTAATCTTTTCTGTTGCTGCAATGGCTCAGCCACAAACGCTGCAAAGACACAAAATTGCTTTGTTTGTTCCTTTGTACCTGGATTCTGCATTTGTTGCCAATAATTACCGTTTCGATAAAACCTTTCCAAAATTTTTGCACCCGGGTTTAGAATTTTACCAGGGCGCACAGGCAGCTTTTGATTCATTGAATAAAGTTGGTGCACCACTCGAAGTATTTGTTTTCGATTCGCGTTCACGTAGCAAACCTTTGGCGCAACAAATAAACAGCCCGCTAATGAATGGTGTAGAAATGATCATTGGTCATGCTAACGCACCCGATGTTCGTTTGCTTGCAGATGTTGCACTTAAAAAGAAAGTACCTTTTATTTCAGCTACATTGCCTAACGATGCAAATGTCAGTGCCAATCCTTATTATGTTATTATCAATTCTACTTTGCGTACACACGCCGACGGTATTTATGCCTACCTCCAAAAAAACCATCGGAACGATCGAATAATTGTTTACACCAAAGCAGGCGCACAAGAACAGCAGCTAAAACAATATTTACAGGAGTTTGAAAAAAATACAGCAGCGCCAAAAGTGAAACTGCAATTCCAGGACATAGGCAATGTTTTTAATGTTAGCCGTCTTACCAGTAGCCTTGACAGCAATAAAAAATCAGTGTGCATTGTCGGTAGTCTTGATGAATCTTTTGGAATGCGCATAGCAGAAGGTCTTGCCTCGGTTAGCGAAAATTACCCCATTACATTAATTGGAATGCCAACCTGGGATGGATTGAATTTTACCAAACCTGAATTCAGGCATATTGATATTGTGTACAGCACGCCATTTAATTATGGTCAATGGAGTGCACTGGGCACCAAACTCGCAAAAGAATACGAAGAAAAAATAAACAGCCGTCCGTCCGATATGTTTTTCAGGGGCTATGAAACAGTATTACGATCTGCACTTTTATTGTTAGATACAAAAAAAGATGTGGCATCAAATCTTACAAGAAAAGGCAATTACATTTTTACTCAGTTTGATATTCAACCTGTTTTTTTGGATAAGCAAAATATGGTACTCGATTATTTTGAAAATAAAAAACTGTACTACGTTCATATAGCAAACGGCTTAAAAACGGTCAGGTAATTATTTAACGGGCGGCATTGCTCCTATTAAGCTTTTCTTGCGGCGCTCCATTCATCTTAAATCATGCTATTGAGCATTTAACAGGCCTTCATTAGCATGTTTGTACATGTTCAATAACATTCAGCCGCACAAGTGTGCGACGCAACAGGCGTTGAAAAATGCAATAAGCTTGTTACAAAA
>JAKFCI010000137.1:0-12664 GCA_036676725.1 Chitinophagaceae bacterium | reverse complement strand
TTCATTGATGTCATCGGGTAATTTCTGTTTTTTTTTATTCCAGTTTTCCATTTTCGCATACACATCCCTACGATGCTGGTGACTACTAAAAGCAAGTTCAAAAATGTGCAGTATATATACCCGCTCTTTATAATCTTTTATATTAAAACCATACAATGAAGCAATATCAAAAAGCATTTTTATTTTAATACCCATTAAAATAGGGATTTCAGCCAAGCCTAATAAAAAACCGCCCGTTCCAATGATACCACCTTCTGCAGCGGCTGTATGTTTATAATTATTAATTGATTTTTGAACAGCTTCTTCTGTTTGAATTAATGATGAAAATGATGCAGGATTTTTGGTGATGTGTGTTGCACCAAATAATACGCCTCGAATCATTTGTTTGATTGCGCCAGTAATTGTTTGATGCACTTTTTCGGGAATGTAACTATTCATCTTTACCTGCATGCGCTTGGAAAGCTTATTTATTAAAGTTGGCCTGCTGCGCATTTTTCGTTGCCATGTCTTTAATTCTTCTAATGCTATTTGTTCATACCCCATTCATCAATGTATTAAAATAAAGCCCCCGCAATGCGAAGGCTTTAAAGTTATAACGAGTTTAGTCGTTCTATAAAATCAATTCGTTTATCGTCCTAAAATTTTTCCAAGCAGGCCGCCTGCGCTCCCAAATCCACGTCCGCCACCTAAAATATCAAAAAGGCCGCCGCTACGTCCCGTTGTCCCGGACCCTCCGCCCAACATGCCTCCCATTCCACCGCCACCAAGTACACCCCCTAACAAACCACCAAGGAGGCCGCCACTTCCACCACCAAACATACCACCACCTCTTGTTCTGCCACCCCTAAACATTTGCGCTAATATTATTGGCCCAATAACACCAATGGCTCCTTTAAGCAAAGCATTGCTGTTGATTCCTGCACCTTTTAATTTATCACCGAACCCTAAACCGCCTAAAAAATTAGATGGAGTTTCTTCAGCGGTTTGTAATTTCTCAGCATGTTGCGGAACTTCCTCCACTGCTTTTTTTGTAAATTCATCTAAAACGGAAAACTGTTGCTGGTTAACTCCTAAATAAGTGGCTACCTTTTCTACGCTGTGTTTTTCTGCTTCGGAATAATTTTGATCGGCTTGCGAAAAAGCGATCATATCACTTACCAAGGAAAAGCGCAATTCACTTCCTTTCAATACATCCAAACATCTTTTTAAATCTTCTTCTGTCATTTCTGTAGCTGCTCTTTTTACAATAGCTTCCTGTGCTTCAGAAAGATCGGCAGAAAGGCAAAGTGCTTCAATAAACTCCACTTCTTCATCAGTTGCAGTTCGGTCTGCAGTTGCAATAGATGCAATGGCACCGAGATAGGCGCCTTTTTCCATATCTGTATATCCTTGTAAGATCGTAGGTTTCTGTTCCATTCTTTTTATTTAGTACCGTAACAGTTATAAATATTATACCACTATCAAAATTAAATTGGATACTATAAATGAACGATTGCTAATTGATCAACAATTAAAAAACAGGAAAGATGCATGCAATAAAAAGAAACTTAATCGCTTGTTTTAATGCCGGCAAATTCTACATCAATACCACACCCCCTGATCAAATGCTTTAGTTCTTCCGAACTTATTTCGAGTGTTTCTACTGACAATACGGGCTCACCACCGGGCGCAGCTAAATTCCATGTTTTAATAGTTCCCTTATATTTTAAGGCATCCAGGCACTCCTGCACACGGGTACTGTCGGTTTTTAATTCTGTTGATTTAAAAAGGAAAGTGCTCATAACTTGTGTTTTTAATAAAGAAGCTACTATTATGCCGAACCTTTTAAACCTTTTTGTTCATTATTGAGCAAAACAGAAGAAAATCATTTTTATGATTAACAGTATGAAAGTAAAATCAACTACGGGAAAGCTTTTCTTTGCAAATGCCCGTTGACGTAAAAAATAAGGAGCAACAAAAAAAATACAAATCCTACCTTGAAAGGGCAGATAAGAATAAGGTATTGCGCCAATTACCCCAACTTCACGAGGAAGCCTTTGAAAAAATTGACTGCCTGCAATGCGCTGCCTGTTGTAAAAATTACTCTCCGCGATTTAAAACGCCTGATGTAAAAAGGATAAGTAAACACCTTCGCATGAAGGAAAGCGATTTCATTGAAACATATTTAAATGTGGATGAAGAAGGCGACTTTGTCGTAAAGTCAACTCCCTGCCCATTTTTAGGTAGTGATAACTTTTGTAGTATTTATGATGAACGTCCTTCTGACTGTGCCCGTTTTCCCTACACGGATGAGGATGTATTTTTTAAACGCCAGAAACTTACGCTTAAAAACGCCACCTTCTGCCCCATTACTGTTTTTGTTCTGGAAAAGCTTACAGAGGTAAAATAATTTTCCGGCAACAGCGGAAATGTAATTGCTAAATAATTCCTTTCACTTCATCATAAGCAGCACCAAGTGGGCGTTCAATGCCATCACCTTTCCATTCTGTAACGCCTGGAACCGATGTATTTTTTATAAATTCTTCCCTGGTCTTACCGGCTTTAACTTCCTGTCGTGCAAAATCCAGTACCCTTTGCAAATAATCTTTAAATGCAAGCAGGTCTTTACTTGTGCCGGTTACTTCGTAACCTTCGGCAGCATGACCGAATATGAACAATGTATCTTTTTTGTATTTGGTTGCTGCTTTCTCTAATACGGTGATCCAGTTTTCGATATTAGCACCGGCCGTACGATCTACAAATGGATGACGACGATTGAACATCAGGTCGCCCATGTGTGCAATGTTGGCTTCATCAAAATAAATTATCGAATCGCCATTGGTGTGTGCAGGACCATAATAACTCATTTTGATTTTTTCTTTCCCAACATGCGCTTTCCAGTCTTCGGTGTAAGTTAGATCAGGGAATAATTGTTTGTCCCCGTTGTTATTTTTAACAGCCATTGCCTGCTGGTTCTTCAAGCTATTTTCGTGGGCAACAACATTTTGCACTAAACCTTTGAAAGAAATATTGCCCGAAGAATGATCGCCATGGTGGTGAGTATTGATCAGGTAACGAAAAGCTTTGTCTGACTGTTTTTTTATTTCGTTTATAAAATTTTGCGATTGCTCGGGGAATTGTGAATCAATAACTACCAGCCCTTCATCGTTTAATAAAAACCCCATTGTGCCTCCGCGTTCTGTATAAATACCTACATTGCCCCGTAACATTTTTATATTTCCCGGTAAAGGAAACATGCCTGCAAATAATTTTTGCTGTGCGATGGTGAGTGCTCCAAATGTAAATGCTGTATTTCTTAAAAAGGAACGACGATGCATGTTTAAAAGTTTAAAGGTTAAAACAGGTTACGAGTGTAAAAGTTCACCAGCTTTAAAATTACAGTTTCCTAATATTCGAATTTACGTAAAGCCGGCGCTTTAAACCAGGTAATAATTACAACAAGAATGGTCATAAAGCCGCCAAAAATAACAGCGGGTGCCGCACCAATACGGCCTGCCACCAAACCACTTTCAAATTGGCCCAATTCATTAGATGAATTGACAAACATAGAATTAACGGCACTTACACGTCCACGCATTTCATCAGGTGTTGTTAATTGCAAAATCGTACTTCTGATTACTACGCTTAAACCATCCAGCATTCCGGCCATTAATAAAACCACAAACGACATCCAATAAATAGTGGATAAGCCAAAAACAATAATGCAAAGTCCAAAACCGGTTACAGCAAACATCAGAATTTCACCTTGTTTTCTTCGTAAAGGGAAAAAGGTGGTAAATAAAAGAACTAACCCGGAGCCAATATCAATAGAAGCATTTAAAAAGCCAAACCCTTTTGGACCCACCTGCAAAATACGATCAGCAAATTCAGGAATGAGTGCAATAGCGCCGCCAAAAAGAACAGCAAAAAGATCAAGAGAAATGGCACCCAGCATGATTTTATGTTTGAACACATACCGCAATCCTTCTTTTACGCTTTCCATAGGTTTTACATTAACCGGGTTATGCATAACTGGTTTTTTACCAATCCTGGATACGCTGTAAGAAGCAATTAAAATGTAGGCCAGCACAATGTAAAACGTAACATGCACACCGAACCAGGCAATAAAAAAGCCCGCCGACGCATGTCCTAAAATGGAGGCAGTTAACCACGTAGTAGAACTGATATTTGCTGCAAAATGCAAAATATTACGGGGTACTAATTGCGCAATGATAGCACTTGATGTAGGGCCTGCAAATGCACGAATTACGCCAGTAAAAAAAATGATGATGTAAAAAGAAAATTCAAGTGTTTTTGTATTTGCGCTACCCAGCACGTAAGGAGAGGTAACAATGATTAACGCAATAATGCAAAGTGAATAAGACAAGATGCCACGAAGCAATAAAGTGCGTTTATCTGAACGGTCGATTTTGTAACCGGCATAAAGTGCAAGGGCAAAAACCGGAATAAATTCTGAAAGACCAACAAGACCAATAGAAAAAGAACTTCTTGTTATTTGAAAAAGCTGGTAAGCAACAACAGTAGCAACCATGCGCAAAGCCATAATGTAGAAGAATCGGGCAATAATATAAAAGCGGTACTCTTTTTCTTTTAAAGGACTGAGCGAGTCGAACTTTGCAATAGGTGCTGCCATTATTATTAGTTAAGGCATGGAACAATGCTGCTATTAGATATGTGGCACAAGTGAGTGACACAACTACAGCCAAATAGAGTTCTAATGCCGGCGCAAAAGTATATACAACTGGTATTTTAGGGCAAACTTATATAATGCTGCCCCATTGGATAATCTTTATCAAGCGCATCAATAATTGCTTTCAGGTGTAATTCATTCCCAAGGAAATCGGATTTGGAAACATCTACGAACAATGTTTTTATGTTGTGTTGCTTTATGTAATGCGTGTAGGTTTCCTGTATGCTGAATAAATATTCGTTTGGAATGTTTTGTTCGTAAGAGCGGTTTCTTTTTTTGATGTTCTCCTGCAACTTGTGCACGGGGGCATGCAGGTAAATTAAAATATCGGGCTGAACCAGTTGCTGGTACATAATATCAAAAAGGCTTTGATAAAGCCTGAATTCATCTTCGGATAAATTGACCTTGGCAAACAACAAACATTTTGTAAATAAATAATCAGATATGGTTACGGTTTGAAAAAGGTCTTTTTGCTGGATGACTTCTTTTAATTGTTTAAACCTTTCAGCCATAAAAAACAATTCGAGTGGAAAGGCAAACTGTTGCGGGTTTTCGTAAAAGCGGGGCAAAAACGGGTTATCGGCAAATTGTTCCAATACCAGCCGGGCATCGTAATGCTTTGCCAGTAAATGCGTCAGCGTTGTTTTACCTGCGCCAATGTTTCCTTCAATGGTAATGAAATTGTACTTCACGGTGGTTTGTGGGGCGCAAAATAAAGGAATAAAAAATGAGTAATTGAGATTTATTTATCCCAATTTATACACCTTTAAAGGATCGGTGCATTCTGCTAAAAGCCGGGTAATTGTTTTATCAAAAAGTGGGTGAACCAACCCTGGCGCTATATCAAATAAACATTGAAGTGCAAACCTGCGTGTTTGCAAATGCGGATGCGGAACGGTTAAACCTGGTTCGTGAATGACCTCGTGGTCAAAAAAAAGAATATCAATATCAATTTTTCTAGGCCCATATTTTATTTGACGCACCCTGCCAAGTTGTTTTTCGATTCTTAAAATTTCTTCTAATAAAAGTGGCGCAGATAATTCTGTCCTGATCTTAAGTGCCTGGTTTAAGAAAAGTTCCTGATCTTCTATGCCCCAGGCTTCGGTTTCATACAATGGCGATTCGGAAAGAATAGGGCCGCAATTAAGGGCAATTAAATCTTTTGCTTTGGCCAATGTTGCTTCCCTGTCGCCTAGGTTACCCCCTGTTAATAAATAAGCAATGTGCATAAGCGGTATCAAAAGGCGTCAAATATCTTCTATTTTAGCAGCATAAAGCATAATCTATTATGAATAGCTTCTTTAAAATGTTTTTCGCTTCCTGCCTTGGTTTTATGGTAGGGTTAATTGCACTTGTATTGATTGGTGGCTTTTTGCTGGCCGGCCTTGTATCGGCACTTGGGTCGAATGAAAAACCTGAAGTAGCAAAAAAATCGGTGCTGACGATAAACTTAAGCCAGCATTTTAAAGAGCGTTCAGAAGAAAACCCACTAAGTGTTTTAACTAAAGATGAAAGTTCTGTTCCGGGCTTGTATGATGTAGTGCGATTGATAAAACATGCAAAAACTGACGACAAAATTGAAGGAATTTATATTGACGCAAATGGCAGCAATAACGGTTTTGCTTCCAGCGAAGAATTACGAAATGCCTTATTGGATTTTAAAACAAGTAAAAAATTTGTATTTGCCTATGGCGATGTTATAACACAAGGCGCTTACTACGTAGCTTCTGTAGCAGACCGAATTTATGCTAATGCAAGTGGCGCTGTTGACTGGAGTGGATATAATATGGATGTTGTATTTGTAAAAGGCACTTTGGAAAAATTGAAAATTGAACCACAGATATTTTATGCGGGCAAATATAAAAGCGCTACCGAAACATTCCGTACAACCGAAATGACGCCTGAAAACGAAAGCCAAACAAGAGAATGGTTAGGCGACCTGTATAATTATTTTTTAGTAAAGACCAGCGAAGCCCGTGGCATTGATACAGCTACTTTGCATAACCTTGCAAATACAGGTGCGATACAAACCCCGCAAAATGCATTGGATAACAAATTGATCGATGGTTTAAAATTCGATGACCAGGTAAAAGACGAAATGAAAAAAAGGCTTGGTATTGATAAATACGGCAAGCTTCATTTGATTTCCATAGGCAGGTATGCAGATGCTGTAACTATTAAAAATAGTGGTAAGGATCGCATTGCCTTAATTTACGCGGAAGGCAATATCGTAGATGGTAAAGGCGGTGATGATGCTATTGGCAGCGAAAATTACGTACGCATTATTCGCAAAGCAAGGTTGGACAAATCGATAAAAGCAATTGTATTTAGAATCAATTCAGGTGGCGGCAGTGCCCTAGCCAGCGAAAATATTTGGAGAGAATTATCGCTTGCAAAAATAGAAAAGCCTTTGGTGGTAAGTTTTGGCGATGTAGCAGCCTCCGGTGGATATTATATTGCCAGCCCCGCTGACAGCATCTTTGCGAGTCCTAATACGATCACGGGTTCCATTGGTGTTTTTGGAATCATTCCAAACATGCAAGGTTTCTTTAATGATAAATTAGGCATTACGTTCGATGGTGTAAAAACTGCTACTTATGCTGACGCCGGCGCTGTTTATCGTCCATTAACGAAAGCGGAAAAAGTATTTGTGCAACAAAGTATTGACCGGATTTATTTAAAGTTTAAGCAACGCGTCGCTGAAGGCAGAAAAAAAGATATCAATTATATTGACAGTATTGCGCAGGGACGTGTTTGGAGTGGAGAAGATGCCTTACGCTTAGGTTTGGTTGATAAAATCGGCGGGTTGCAAAAAGCAGTAGAATCTGCGGCACGCATGGCAAAAGTGAAAGAATACCGCTTGAGGGAATACCCGGAAAGAAAAAACTGGTTGAATGAATTACTTGGCAAATCTGAAACCGAACCCATCGCAAAAATAAAAGAACAATTAGGTGATGAAAATTTCAGGATCTACAAGCAAATGTTAGATGTACAGCAAATGTGCAATACGCCACAAACAAGGCTTCCATTCCAGTTCTTTATTCGTTAAGAACTACATTTGCGCCCAATGTCTCAAAAGTATAGTCAGACAAAAGCAATGCTGGCCATAACCAGGGCCAGTTTACGTGCTATCATGCGTAGTCCGTCGGCAATTGTGTTTTCCATTTTTTTTCCACTGATTTTTATCCTGGTTTTTGGATTTATTGGTAATAGTGGCGGACCAACTTATAAAATTGTGCTGGCTGCTAACAGCGATACAACTAATGCGATCATCGATTCTTTAAAGCAGTTTAAAAATGTAAGTTTTATACAATATAAAACAGAAGAAGCATTAAGATCAGACCTGATAAAAGGACGCATTACCGGTATTCTGGACATTCAAAAAAATGTTGATCGTCTAAATATTTACCAAGTACAATTCAAATCAACAACATCGAGCAGCGATAAAATTTATACCTTTTTACCCTTGCTGGAAAATATCATTACCAAAATTGACAAGGCAACATTCCCTGATCGGCCTACAGTTGCAAAACTTTTGTCACCCCAAATAGAACAAGTACGCCAGTACCGTACCATCGATTTTATTTTACCGGGGCAACTTGGATTTTCGCTATTAAGCGCAGGCATTTTCGGCGTTGCTTTTTTATTTTTCAGTTTGCGGCAACAATTAGTGCTGAAGCGATTTTATGCCACTCCAATACGCCGGGGTTATATAGTTTTGGGCGAAGGATTAAGCCGGGTGATCTTTCAATTATTAACAGCTATCATTATTATTGCTATTGGATATTTTGCATTCAATTTTACTTTGGTGCATGGCTGGCTAACGTTTATTGAGATCATGGTGCTTTGCTTTATTGCATTGCTGGTATTTATGGGATTTGGATTTATCATTAGTGGAATTGCAAAAAATGAAAGTTCCATTCCACCGCTGGCAAATATTATTACTTTACCCCAATTTTTACTAGCTGGTACTTTTTTTTCAATTGATGCATTTCCAAAATGGTTGCAACCAATAAGCAGGGCAATGCCGCTTACTTATTTTAATGATGCCATGCGAAAAATATCTTTCGAAGGCGCACATTTAAGTGATTGCTGGTTGCAAATTGCCATACTTTTAGGTTGGGGCGCAATTGCTTATACCATTGCCATTAAAGTATTTAAATGGGAATAGAAAAAACCTGTTTTTAATATTTCATTTCTTTAAGACAACTCTATAAAAAAAATTAGAAATCCTTTCATGCAAATCATCAAGCTCGCCATATTAAGTTTTGTTTGTTTTTTTTTATTACTAACAGCCATTATTCTAGGATTTCATTCACTATCTCAGGCGAATCAAATCACCGCATCTATTGTAACCAAACACAATGATCAGCTGGTGATGGTTTCTGAATCCGATCTTGAGTGGGGTTTGAATCAGGTTCCTTTTAATTCTTTAAAAAATTTGCAAATTAAAGGAACGTTTATGAGCGCAGAGCGCGCTATTCTGGTTTTTGATATCAATGAAACCGTGTCTAGCCCTGAAACCACAGCCGTGCTGCAATCTCATGTATTAACGGCGCAAGAAAAGCTAGTAGCTGCTGAAATCGATCCAGCCACTGATATGGTTAAGGTGCTGCTTTCAGAATCAGGTGAAGTTTCAACTACGAGTGCCGAAGTAGTAGGCACTATTGCTCAAGCAAATGCTTCACATATAGGCAAAAAGCTGCTTTGGGCTGCTGATGGCCAGATTTTTACAACTGACGGACAAAAAATTGGTCGCGTAACGATTGATGGAGTAGTCGTTACGATGGTCACGGATTTGAACAAAAAAATTGCGATATTGACGGGCTCTGGCTCTGAAATCGTGATCACGGGCGAGAAAAAAGAATTCTTAGCCTCGATCGATGAACTTCAAGATCTCAACGCACAACAAAAAGAAAATCCTGAAATCAGGAACAGTGACTACACTGAAGTAAGTGCCGAATTAATTCAAGGTAAAGCGACGCACCACGAGAACATTCACAATGATTTCAATGATGAGATTCTGCTTGTGCGGATGCTTTCCACAGAGGGCCCACGAATCATAAAGGGCGATGTCAATAACGACAAGATGGATGATTTTTTACTACTTGGTGCCACCGGAGATCCGGATAAACTTTTTTTGCAAAGACCAAACGGAACTTTTTCATTCAGACCTTCTCCTGCATTTGAAAAGGATAAAGGATTTGAAAGTACCTGCGCCGCGTTCTTCGATCACGATCGTGACGGCGATCTTGATCTTATGATTGGATCGGGGGGCAATGAGATGGATGATGCCGGCTTGAATTACATTGTTCGATTTTATAAGAATAATGGAAATGGAAATTTTACAGCAGACCCGGCCAATATACCTCAGGTTGTAGGGAACTTCTCAACCATGGAGGCCGAAGATTATGATAAAGATGGCGACATCGATGTGTTTTTAGGCGCACGATGTATCCCGGGTAACTATGGCCTTCCTCCGAAAAGTTATTTACTTCAGAATTATGAAGGTACCTGGGTTGACGTTGCAAAGCCTTCCATGTCGAATGCAGGTATGGTGACGGATGCAACGTGGAGTGATGTGGATAATGATGGTGCTAAAGACCTGGTCGTCGTTGGCGACTGGATGCCGGTTGTGATTTTTATTAACGATTATGGTTTTGAAAAAGTGATCAGCATTCCTCAAAGCAGTGGCTGGTGGAACCGGGTTGAAGCTTCAGACCTTGACGGTGATGGTGACACTGATTTTGTCCTTGGCAACTGGGGATTAAATTCAAAATTCAAAGCTTCGAATGATAAACCCCTTTCAATGTATGTCAATGATTTTGATAATAATGGTAAATCAGAATTTATTATAAACTGGTATGCGCCTTTAGATACTACTGCTTTCCCTTTTGCCTTAAAACCGGAATTAACTTCACAACTCCCCGGCCTGCGAAAAAAGATTCTCAAATTTGAAGATTATGCGCGCAAGAAATGGGATTCATTATATTCAGAAAACATTAACAAACAATCCCTTTCGTTTGAGGTAAAAACACTTCAGAGTTCTGTTTTATGGAACGATCTGAACAGTTACCGGTTGGAGGCCCTGCCAATTGAAGCCCAGGTTTCACCGGTTTTTGGAATTGCAACGGACGATATAGACGCCGACGGACAAAGGGATATTTTATTAGCGGGTAATTTTTATGCCCTTAAGCCTCAGGTTGGCCGGCAAAACAGCAATAAGGGAATTGTACTGCGGGGAACTAAGAATAATAAATTTGAAGTTTATTCCGGATCAGGTTTTTCTCTCAATGGAGAAGCCCGGGAGATTTTGCCTATAGACACAAAGGGCAGACGAGGATTTCTTGTGGGAAGGAACAATGATTCGGTTCTGTTGTTTTTAAAAAAGTAATAAACAGAAATGTTCATGCTAGACCAATAGATTCTCCTTCGCACTATATTTAATTGTTGCCGGTTACCAGTAGCCAGGGACCAGTTTGAGTTTCAAATAAAACATAATCCATTGATCTGCATCTGAAGTTTAATCAGCAATTAGCAATTTGCAACGAACAATTTGGAATAACAATAGAATAACATTGCCTATTGCTCATTGCCTTTTGCCTATTGCTCATTGTTCATTGCCTATTGATAATTTCAGATGATCAAACTATGCTAATGAGGTTTTACTTCGCACTATATTTCATTGTTGCCGGTCACCAGTAGCCAGGTGCCAGTATGAGTTTCAATAAAGCATAATTCTTGACCTGTACCTGAAGTTTCAGAAGACCCCACTTCGGCATTCGGTGTTTTTAGATTCTACTTCGCACCATATTTATTGTTTATTGTTGCCGGTTACCAGTAGCCAGGAACCGATCTGATTTTTCAATAAAACATAATTCATTGACCTGAACTTGAAGTTTAATCAGCAATTTGCAATTAGCAACGAACAACGAACAACGAACAATTTGGAATAGCAATAGAATAACATTGCCTATTGCTCATTGCCTATTGCCTATTGCTCATTGCCTATTGAAGTTTCAGAAGACCCCACTTCGACATTCGGTGTTCGATATTCGGCATTCGATATTCAAAGAAAAAGGCCGTCTCATTTATTTGAGACGGCCTTTATTCTTAAAGCCAGATGTTCTGAAAATTATTCAGGTCCACCAGCCCACCAAACCTTAGTTGTAAATCGGTCTGGCAGTGTAGCTCCCGTTTCATAATTCGGATTGATGGTCGCCTCGCGTGCTGGCAGCAGCAGTTTTTGAGGGATCGATCCACCCGTGTCATTTCCGGTGAAGTTTGTTGGTGTCAAAGCCGGGAATCCGGTTCTGCGCTGGTCAGACCATGCATCCCACCAGTTCAGAAACTTACTTGCCCACATTTGTTCACAAATCATTTCCAACGCTGGTTTGTGCACGCCATATTCATATGTTGCCAGGTAAGTTGTTACAGCCGCATCAGATACAGTAAGAGACGCGTCTAACGGCGTCCACATTTGCATGGCTGCCTTTACGCCTTTTTCATAATGTTCTTTTGCTGTACCAGAGACAGAGCCGATAGCTCTTTCGACCGCTTCAGCTAACAGGAATTCAACCTCCGCATAATGCATTAAGATATACGGGTCAGAATCCTGAAACATCTTCCAGTTTGCACTTGAATAGGTGTCTTTAATCGAAGTTGGACCGCCATTCAACGCATCAATACCAGCCTGATCATAACCGTTAGGCATTCCTTCCTGGTTCAGAGGATCCAATCCGCCGGCGACAGGGACAAAGTCAGTTCCCCCTGTCCATTCTCCGATACCGGCACTAAAAATCATCAGGCGAGGATCATCATCGGCTGTACTTCCAGGATTTGTTCCCTTAAGCCAGTCGATAAAGGTTTTGGCAAGGAAAGAGTCTTTACTCTGGCCGCCATCGCCTGGATCCATGGCTCGTGAAATACCATTTTGATTGGTCCATTCACTTGGTCCATCGGACATAGTAACCC